>JADZFP010000101.1 GCA_020849825.1 Saprospiraceae bacterium | reverse complement strand
CGCGACTGGTGGATCGTTGCGCCGATCTACCACACCAAACTTTACTATACCTTCCTGTTCAGCCCCGAAGGGTTCAGCGGGCCTTATCTCCACAGCTTCGGGCAAATCTGGACTTTTTTCCAGGGCGGCAGTCAGGATTGTTTTTCGACCGACGGCAGCAAATTCATCCGCATGGCCCCCGGCCTCTGGGGCTGCCAGATCACCGACTTTGACCGTTGCACCGGGCAATTCGGCAATGTCGTCAACCTGTACTTTCCCGGCGACACCATCCTGTCCAACGGCTGCGCCGTATCACCAAACAACCGCTTTCTGTACGTTTCCGGCTACACCAAACTCTACCAGTTCGATCTGGAAGCCGACGACATCGCGGCCAGCCGCATCCTGATCGACGAATACGACGGCTACCTCGCCCCTTTTCCCACGCGGTTTTTCCAGGCCATGCCCGCACCCGACGGCAAAATCTACCTGTCGGTGCCCAACGGGGTGCGGGTTTGGCACGTCATCCACAACCCCGACGAACCCGGCCTGGCCTGCAATTTCGAACAGCACGGCGTAGAGTTGCCCACGCACGTACTTTTCCCCATCCCAAATTTTCCGCATTTCCGCCTGTACGACCTGCCCGGCAGCCCTTGCGATACGCTGGGCATCGACGCGCCGGCGAGCCACACGTCGACGCCACAGCGAGCCTACGGGCCGCTGCGGCTCCTGCCCAACCCTGTTTTGGCCGGCGATCCGCTGCGCATAGAGGCCGGCGATCTGTTCCAGCCGGACGACCGGATGCTCGTATTCGACGCCGCGGGCCGGCAATGCCGCGATATCGTTTTGCCGGCGGGCGCTTCGCACGTCTACACCGAAACCTCCGGGCTGCTGCCGGGTATCTACTGGGTTGCGCTCTGGCGCGGCAATGGCGGGCGCCAGGTGGAAAAATTTGTGGTGGCGCGGGAGTAATTGGGCTAATTTTGTCCCGAAACTATCCCTGTGCTATATTTTTCCAATGCCGCTTTTTCGCCTCTTTTTGTTTCTGCTGCCCGCTTTTTTACCATTTTTTGCCCGCGCCCAAACCCTCCACTACACCATCACCCGCGATTTTTCCGACGACGGTAAAAAAAGCCTGCTGGACGTGACGGTCAAATTCTACCCGAAGGCCGAGGACACGACCTGGTTCGAACTGCCCACGCAGATGAACTGGTCGGAAGATCTTGTGCGTTGTTTCCGCAATTTCCGCGTGGAGGGCAAAGGCGGCCGCTACACCCGGCACCCCAGGTATCGCCACATCGTCGGGGTCATCAGCCAGAGCGCCGAACCGCTCACCCTGCGCTACGAAGTATGGCCCAATTTCAAGGGCGAGGAAGTCACCCTGCAAAACTCCAGCAGCCCCATCCTGCAAAAAGACTACCTGCACATCCACGGCCGCTGCCTGTTTCTTACGCCCTTGCACTACGAAATCAACGATTTCTACGACGTCAGCATCGATTGGCTCAACCTGCCCAAACGCTGGACCATCCAAACCAGCTACAACTCCGGGCAATACCACCAGTCGTTCCGGGCATACAGCCTCGACTGGCGCAATTCGGTGTGCGTGGCCGGCGATTTCCGCATTTACAAAGGCGAGGTACTGGGCAAACCCGTCTACTTCGCCATTCGCGGCAAATGGGTATTCGAAGATCAAACCCTGTTCGACGTCATCCTCAAAACCATCGAAACCCAGCGCCTGCTCTGGAACGACACCGATATTCCGTATTACTCGGTCACAATGGTCCCGTTCGTCAGACCGGAAAAACCCACTCCAGGCATCTGGACGGGCGATTACCTCGGCCTGGGCAAATACAACTCCTTTGCCGTGTACGCCACCGACGGCTGCCTGCTCGACAACCTGATCTACCTGTTCAACCACGAGATGATGCACGACTGGATCGGGCTGAAAATCAATCCGGGCGACTACGACAGCGAGGCCGCGCCGCGCTGGTTCGCCGAGGGCTTCACCGAATACCTGGCCCTGCGCAATTGCTGGAAAGCGGGCTTTTTTGACCGTGAAGATTTTTTCAAACGGCTCAACAAGGAAAACTTCGAGGAACACTACACCAACCGCATGAGCGAGATCTCCGCCCACGACGCCGAACAGTGTTTTTACTATGATCAGGAATGCGAACACGTGCCCTACCGCCGGGGTTTTATCCTGGCGTTCTACTTCGATTGCGCCATCCGTAAAAACTCAAACAACGAGCACGACCTGCACGATTTTATGCTCAGTCTGCTCGAATACTACCAGAATTCCGACCGCAGCGTCGACGAAACCTTCGACTTTTTCACCGAAACACTGGGGGAATACCTGGGCGAAGACCCCACGCCTTTTCTCAACACCCACGCCATACAGGGAAGGCGTATTCCGCCGGAAAAATTCATACTGCCCGACTACCTCCAGATGACCGTTTCCGCCAAAGGCGTGCCTCAATTCAGCATCAAAGCCGGGGCCGACGAGGCGGATTTTCTGAAGTAACCGCTGGCGCGGGGCTCCGCCCCGTGTCTCGTATCGAAAGGGCTTTGCCCTTGGACAGGATTTTTTATTGGACAGGATGAACAAGATGAACAGGATGGGACATTGCGGCGAAGCCGCTTTATCCTGTCCATCTTGTTCATCCTGTCCGATAAAAAACAGCCAGGGCTGCCTTATCACAACTTGTACTCCAGCGATACCTGCACAAACGGCGTCGCTTTTTTCAAAAACACCCAGCCGCCGCGAACGCCCAGGTTCAGCCCCGAGCGCACTTTCCCGAACGTCAGATCGCCAAAAGCCGAATAACGAACGTCGAGTGTTTTGTCGGAATCGGTGACCGTGACTGCGGGCAGATCTTGCGGCGGAAAATCCGGATTGGGCATAAAACCGTCGGCGCCCCACACGTAAGAATAGATTACCCCGCTTTGGGTGAGCGTCGTTTGTTCGTTGTTGATCACGGCCCGGATGCTGCCGCCGATACCTGCGCCGAAAAAGCCGGTAAAATTCTTCCGCAGCAAGACCGGCAACTCGAGCGATACGAAACTGCTCGATCCGTTGAGCGTAGCCGTATAAATGGTGTCGGTATAAAAATCGGCGCCGTCTGGCGGGCTGATCGGCTCTTCGGTAACCGACTGTTCATCGAACGCCGTCTGGCCTTTCAGGCCGGTCAGCAGCTCTACCTGCGGGTACACTTTCCACGAACTGTACGGCGACAGGCTCATGCCCATGAAAAAATAGCCCTGCGAAGGCTCGTCGGGAGCAAGCGCATAACCGGCTTTCAGTCCGGGAGATAGCCCCGGTTTGAAGCGGGTTTTGGAAAAATTGGTGCGGATCGGCGGATTTTTATCAAAAACAATCTCCGCCTGACTGCGGAAAGCCAGCTTGGCCATTTTCCGGTTGGGTTCGATGCGATAGCGCACAAAGCCCTGGGTGGAATCGTAGTCCGTCACGCCGCGCTGCCGGCTGCCGGGCAGGTAAATATTGCGGAACGTAAAAATCAGCGCGTCTTTGGTCGTCGCCGTATCGAGGCAACTGAACGGGCTCAGCGAATCGGGGCAGATCGGACATTCGGGATACCAACTCAGCGGACGCATTTGGGCAGCGTTCAAACCTTCCGGGATGCGGACGGTAAGCTGGATGCGCCGGGCCGGGCCTTCGCCGTTGTTTTGAAACCGGACTTTGTATTCGATATCCTGCTGTTCGATGTTCCGAAAATTGACTTTGTGTTCCGACACCGCGATCAGATTGGGGTCGTGCGAGCCAACGATCTCGATTTCCAGCGTAAATTCCTCGGCCGGGACGGCAGGATCGAGCGGCTCGAACACACCGCGCAAATGGATGATGGCGCTGGTATCGCGCAGCATGTCGGCCGTGCCGCGCAGGCTGACGAAGAGGTTGCGTTTTTCACCGGTAGCCAGCCAGCCGGTGCGCCAGATTTCCTCGCTGCGAAACTGCTTGCGGGCGGTTGCCAGCAGTTCGTCGCCCGGGGGCGGCGGGGCGGTCCAGGCCAGCAAACCCGCTGCGCCGGCAGCGCTGACGGAAGCGTCGGTCCAGCCCGCGCCGTCGTCGTTGGAGTCAGTCGCGCCAATGGCATCGGGAACTTCCCCGAAGTGGGCCCGTGCATTCACGTAATCGAAGTGCCGGTTGGGGAATTTTTTTTCGTTGTAAAACAGGTGCAGGCGGCCGTCGGTATTGATTTTGGACAAGTTGCGGTAAGAGATAATCACCACCATTTCCTCCCCTGCCCTCGGCTGGCGCTGCGCTTTCAGGGCAATGGCATAGCGGTCTTTGGGAAAAACGTCGGGCATTTCCGAAGGCGATTTACTGGCCGACGCATACATCTGACCCGCATAACTCGGCGGCGGCGAATTGGTATCGTCATAATGTGCGGTAGCCATCAGCAGGGGCGACACCGTTTTGTCGGCGGCATAATGGTGCAAGGGGCGTTCTTCAAAAGAAAACCCGCCGTCGCCAAACTCCCAGTAATAAGTATAAAACGCCGGTGGCGCCCCGGCTACGGGGGCGGCGAGCGGCGGCGCCTGGGGCGTAAAACGAATGCCCTCGCCTTCGCGCAGGGTGGTGAAATTGGCGGCGGCCGGAGCAGGCTGCTGGGCCGATAGCCTGGCCAGGGTCAGGAGCAAACAAAGGGTAAATAAGGGTTTCATGTACATGCGGTTGAAATTGTATAAATGCTTTATTTACGATATCCGATTTGATCGATTTCCGATTGGATTGTAGAAGCAGGATTTTTGATTTCCTGCAAATCGTAATTCTCCAATCCAATCGGAAATCGGAAATCGATCCAATCGGAAATCGGAAATCAAAGGCCCCTGCGACTTTTCCAGGCCAGCCCCAGCACAACAAGGCTTGCCAGGCCGGCAATCCACCACCACATGGTGTTGTCCTGCAAATCGATGGGGCCATCAGCGCCGCTCAATGTGATCGCTGCCCAGTACCAGGGCGCTTTGCGGGCGTCGGCTTCGGCGCCGTTCAGCCAGGCGAGTTTGGCCTGTCGGAGCGCTTCGGCACGGGGCTGCCCTTTGGCCAGGCGGTCGTAAAACGAGGCGAACAGTTCGGCCGTCGCCCGTTCATTGACCGACCAGTGACTGGCCATCAGGCTTTCGGCCCCGGCGTAGGCAAATGCGCGGGCGAGGCTGAGCACACCCTCCCCTTCGGCGTACTCGCCGGTGCCGGTTTCGCAGGCGCTCAGGGCAACCAGCGAAGCCGGAATCCGCTGCGCATAGATCTCGTTCAGGTCGAGTGTTCGGTCAAAAAACTCGATACCGGGTGTGGCATGGCCGCCAGCGTGGGCATGGGTCGACAATTGCACCACCCTGAAACGGCCGGCCTGTGCCAAAAAGGCGGCGCTTTGCGCCTGTTCGCCCAGCAGGGCGGTTACCCGCGCGTTATCCGGCTGCTCATTGCGGCTTTCGGGCAAGGGGGCGAGACCGTCGCGGGCGGTATCGACGAAAGGCGCCACGTGCAGGAATCCCTTTGCCGAACGCCGCCTGACTGCATCGGTCAACAAACCCGCCGACCAGACATACCGCACCGTATGCGAACGCAGCAAATACGGCGCCCGGGCAAAGCTGCCTTCGTACCGGGCGGTCAGCAGCGCCTCGAAGGGCAAATAGCACAGACGGCCGTCGGGGACGATCAGCAGGCTTTTGGCACGTTGCAACAATTGGGCCGGCAGCAGGGCGGCGCCCAACAGGTATGCCTCCTGAAAATAGGCAGCGGGGGCGTTTTCCTGGGCAGCTTTGTCGTTCAAAACCTTTAAAAATGCCAGCAACTGCCGGTCAAAAGCCGAATCGCGCACCACCTCAAAACCCTCCACCCCCCGTTGCGATACGCTGATCGCCAGCAAGCGGTCGCCGGCATCGAAATACGACAACAGGGTGACCGTGTCGGGCAGTTGGGCGCTCAATTGGGCGGGTGTGGCCACGGCGTCGTTGGCGCTGAACTGACGGAATTCGGGGTACTTTTTTTCAAGGCTTGTGAGAAAAACTTCGTAGTCGCGCGCTGTTCGGAAGGCCGTTTCCTTTAAAACAGCCATCAGCGAATCTTTGCCCGAGGCTTCCAGTTCGGCCTTTTTCAGGCTCAGGGCGGCATCGGCGGCATTCAGGCGTAAAAAGGCTTCCTGTTTGGCCAGTTCTTCGGGAATGTTGGTCAACACCAGGGCGCGCTGTCGGCGCACGGCGTCGGCCAAAGCCTGGGCTTTTGTTTGTTCGACCAACTGGAAAAGGCGGGAGAGCACGGCCGGGTCTTTTTGCTCAAGCCAGAGCGCCCACAGGTTGCGCGCGGCGAGTTGCTGGTAGCCCCGGTTTTCGCCGGCCAGCGACAACTTGTCGGCATCGTCGCCGTAGGTTTTGCGCAATAAGGCGGCTATGGCAAATGAGCCTTCAAAACAATCGGCGGCATTGAGCCGGTCGGCGGCTGTGAGCGGCGTTTTTTTCAATAAAGCAGCCCCTTTTTTGGCCAGGCTGAACATGGCCTGCGATTCGATATAAGCCGCCGTGAGCGGCGGATTGGCCGTCACCAGCGTGTCGTTAAAGCCGGGGAATACCTGCACCACCGCTTTTTGGTACAGGTTCAAAGCCTCGTCGGCCCGCCCTTGTTTTTCATAAAATTCACCCCAGGCAAGGTACAGAATGGCTATTTCACGGCTTTTACCGGTGTACTTTTCCTTGCTGAACGCTTCTGCCTGCCGGTACAAACCTTCCGCGATTTGCGGCTGACCGCGTTTGTGGGCAATGTCGGCCAGGCTGGCATACGAGCGAAGTACGTTTTGTTTAGCCGTCGGCAGGGTAAAATAGATGTCGAGCGCTTGCCGGGTGAGCCGTTCCGCTTCCGGCAATTCGCCATCGCGCTGTGCCAGGGCAGCGCCCGTGCTGAGAATGGATGCCTGGTAGGCCGGGTCGGTCGTATTGGTTTTCAGCGCCTTTTGATAAGCCGCGCGGGCAGCGTCGAGGCTGTCGAGATACAGCCAGGTAGCTGCTGTTTGGGACAAAATAGAGGCGTGCTGCTTGCCGGTCGTATCGCGACGAAGGCCCGCGTCGAAGTACTCCAGCGCCTTTCGGTTGTTGGAATACCGCATGTAGATCTGTGCGGCATTTTTGTAGGCATAACCTACTTCCGAACCATAATAGTCGTTTTGTTCGTAAATTTTGATCGCCGATTCGTAGCTCGCCAGGGCTT
>JADZFP010000100.1 GCA_020849825.1 Saprospiraceae bacterium | reverse complement strand
CGTGCCGGGCCATATCGCGGTGAAAGTACCATCCGCTGAATACCAGTTGGTCCAGTAAGAAGGATCTGTGCCGCTGAATGTTTTCCAGTCGTTGAGATCGAAGGTGTTGGCTCCATCGGGGCGGGCGGATACGCGCAGCGCCAGTACGGCGGCATTGTTGCGGACCCAGTTCAGCGGCTGGCCGGGCTGGCAGGTTTCGGGGCTGAAATCGTCGCCGGCGCAGTTGGTTTGCACAAACCAGGCATAGTCGGGTTCGTTAGGGTAGTTGCCGTACACGTGCGCGATGCCCAGCGTATCGATACAAACCGCCACGTATTCCTCGCAGGCGATGCCCTTGGCCCGGATGCCGTGGTCTTCGGCCAGCCGGCCCAGGAAAGCCAGGTGGCGGCCCCGGCGGTCGGGGTCGTCGTAGTGGGTGTCGGTGATGACGTCTTTCAGGATGGGGTGATCGAGAAAGTCGCCGTAGCCGATGGTCATTTCCGGCGCGTACGGATCGGCCAAGGCTTCGGCGGAAAGCACGGTGCCGTTCATGGCCGAAAAATAGGCGTCGCCCTGAATGGCCATGCCGGCGCTCAGTCCGCCGACGGGCGCTTTTTTGACGTGAATGAGGTAGCGAATCGCATCCTCCACAGGACCGTCTTTCCAGAAATCGACGTAATTGGCCTGGTCGCCTCCGGCAATCCAGAGGGCTTCTGCATGATAGATTTGCTGGACCACGTAGGGGTGGTCGGCGGCTGCCTGACTGGGCGTGACGATGGTTTCGACGGAATTGACCGATTCGCCCAGTTCGTCGTAGAGGTAATCGTTGTATCCATCGGCGCCGCTGGCGCGCAGCACCAGGATATCGCCGCCGCCGCTTTGTTCGAGAAACCAGCGCATGGCATTGTCCATCTCGCCCGCGCCGCCCATGAGCACAATGCCGCCGCGCGGCGTGGCAGCGACGTCGGCCGGGTCGCCGGTCATATAACTGATGTAGGGCGTTTGGGCAGGCAATACATGGCAGAAGAGGGCGCCGAGGATGGGTAGTAACAGATTTTTCATGTCGATGTAAACTTGGGAGGTGAAGGTATTCCGTTTTGCTTTTTTGTCAAATGGGCGTCTTTTATACATTTACCCTTCGTTAAACCCTTCAACAATATATTGACGATGAAATCTTTGCGTTTTCTATGCCCTGTCCTGCTGCTTCTGCTCGCTGCCTGCGGGCAGTCCGATAAATCAGCCGAAACTACTTCTGTCGTAACACCCATGCCTCCATCCGTTTTTCATCCCGAACAATTTACCGCACCCCATCCGGCTCAAAAGCCCAAGGAACTCACCGCCGCCAACGGCGACAAACGCGTCGACGAGTACTACTGGCTCAACGAACGCGAGAACCCGGAAGTGCGCGCCTACCTCGAAGCCGAAAATCGCTTCGCCGACTCCGTACTGGCGCCCGTGACCACCCTGCGCGACCAGCTTTACGAAGAAATGCGCGCCCGCATCAAGGAGGACGACAACTCGGTTCCTTATTTCAAAAATGGCTACTGGTACTACACCCGCTTCGAAACGGGCAAGGAATATCCCATCCATTGCCGCAAAAAAGGCAGCCTCGAAGCCGCCGAGGAAATCCTGATCGACGTCAACCAAATGGCCAAAGGCCACGACTACTGCATGGTGGAGGGGCTGAGCGTCAGTCCCGACAACCGTACGTTGTACTACATCGTCGATTATACGGGCCGCAACCTGTTCAAAGGAAAATTCTTCGACCTGCAAACCGGCCGCGCCTTGCCCGATGAATTCGAAACTGCCGGCACCTCGGCCTGGTCGAACGACGGCAAATACTTTTTCTACGATACCAAAGACCCCGTCACCCTGCGCACCGACAAGATCTGGCGGCACGAAATGGGCGCGCCCACCAAAAAAGATGCCCTGGTATTCACGGAAACCGACGAAACCACCTACGCCTACCTGGGCAAGTCAAAAGACGATAAATTCATCTTTATCACCCACGCCTACACGGAAACCGTGGAAAACCACTACCTCTCCGCCGATAATCCGACGGGCGAATTCCGCGTCATCCGGCCGCGGGAAAAAGGGTTTTTCTACGACGTCGACCACTGGGGCGACCAGTTTATCATCCGAACCAACTGGGATGCGCAGAACTTCCGCCTCATGACCGCTCCCGACAGCGATCCCTCGCCGGCCAACTGGAAAGAAATGCTGCCCCACCGCGCCGATGTGCTGCTCTATGGCGTGGATGTGTACCAGGATTTTCTCGTCGTGGGCGAACGCAAAGACGGGCTGAAACAAATCCGCATCATTCGCTGGGCCGATAAAAGCGAGCACTACCTCGATTTTGGCGAACCGACCTACGACGCGGGCATCTTCCCGCTTCCGGACTTCAATTCCAAAGTGCTGCGCTACAATTTTTCCTCGCTGAAAACACCTGCCACGGTGATCGACTACGATCCGGTGAGCCGCCAAAAGACCGTGAAAAAAGTACAACCCGTGCTCGGCGGCTTCAATGCCGACAATTACGTCACGGAGTTTATCCGCGTCAAAGCCCGCGACGGCGCCATGGTGCCGGTGTCGCTGGTGTACCGCAAGGGTGTCAAACGCGACGGCAACGCCCCCTGCCTGCTGGTGGGCTATGGCTCCTACGGTTTTTCCTACGATCCGGGCTTCAACCGCAATGCTGTGAGCCTGCTCGACCGCGGTTTTGTGTACGCCATCGCGCACATCCGGGGCGGTATGGAAATGGGCTACTCCTGGTATGAAAACGGCAAAATGCAGCACAAGATGAACACCTTCACCGATTTCGTCGACTGCTCCAAAGCCCTTTGCGATCAGAAATATACTTCTGCCGACCGCCTTTTTGCTTCGGGCCGTTCGGCCGGTGGCTTGCTCATGGGCGCCGTAGCCAATATGGCGCCGGAGCAATACAAGGGCATTATCGCCGGCGTACCCTTCGTCGACGTGCTCACCACGATG
>JADZFP010000099.1 GCA_020849825.1 Saprospiraceae bacterium | reverse complement strand
GGTGCGGCATAGGTCAGCGGCCCGGGAACGCCGTAAATCGTGGCCCCGGGCGGTACGCTCCAGGTATAATAACCCGCATTGGCCACTGCCGGAACCGAGAATTCCACAACGGCGCCGGGGCACAGCACCGCGGGTCCATCGTGACTGGGCGGGGTGATGGAATCCGACGTCGGGGGCGGTGTGGTAAGTTCGGCGGGATTGATCGTCAGGGTAAAATCGCAGCCGTCGCCCGCATATCCGTCGATGAGCAGATAATACGTTTGTCCGACAACCAGATTGGTGGGGGAAATACTGACCGGCGTGTTGCCCATGCCGGTTCCGCCCATGTCACAATCGATCAAGCCGCCCGCGCAATTGTTGTACAATGCGATCTGGATTCCGTCGCCATTGGTACAATTGGATGGCGTAGCGGTCAGTACGCCTTCCGCCGTGCCGGCAACAAAAGCGAACCATTGCTCATTTTCAATGGTTCCGCAAAATTCAGGGGCAAAAGAGCCCGAGTACCCCACTGTAGTGCCGGTGTACGTTTGTAAACCACAGGAAATACAGACCGCCTGACACCCGTCGGACGAAGGTTCGGCTAAAGACGGGCAGGGTGCGGGATTTTGGGCGATGACGCCCGAAGAAAATGTCAGAAGAACAAGGCAAGTGAAAAGTCTGATCATGGCGAATAGTTTTTTCTCAAAGAAAGCGCTTTTCATCAATACGCTGCCTTGCCTGTCGAGAATTTACTGTTTACCCGGAAATTGCTCCGCCAGCAGCTTGTCGATGTCCTTCATAAACTTGTCGACCGATTCCGGGTCGGTTCCGTCGCAGAAAGAGCGCACATGCCGGTTTTTATCCACCAGAATGAGCCGCCCCGAGTGATCGAAGCCGCCGGGTGAGGATGGATCTTCGGTCGCAACGCTGAAGTAATCGTCTGCTATGCCGTAAATGGCGTCGTGGTCGCCGGTCACGAGGTGCCAGCGCGCGGCTTCGATCCCCATCTTTTGGGCATAATGGTGCAATTGCCCGACCGTATCGTTTTTGACGTCGATAGAGTGGGAGAGGAGCAATACGTTCGGGTTGCCGTTGTATTTTTCATAAATCCGCATCGCCTGCGCTTTTACTTTGGGGCAAATCGTAGGGCAATGGGTAAAGAAAAAATCGGCCACGTAAATCCTGCCCTCAAAAGTCGCGTTGGTCACCAGCTGACTGTCCTGATCGACAAATGTAAAGTCGGGGATTTTGGGGTAAATGGTATCGCCGCTCGGCGAAACGCTGCGGTTGCCCAGAATGGGCAAAGGGCGGTCTTCCTGATGGGTGCAGGAATACAAGGCGCTGAAAACCAGCGCGAAAACGACAAAGTATTTCATTTTTTCGGCATGATCGCTTCACCGGCGCGCAGGGCGTCGCAGATGTTGCGGTGGTTTTGTTCAATCAATTTTTTCTGGTTGTCGAGGTATGCTTTGGCCTCGGCCGATTTGGGATCGGGGGCCTGGTAGTTTTTCATCCAGTCCATCATTTCCTCCTCGGCGGCTTTCATTTTTACGAGCACGCCGACAATGCTGTCGCGTCGCGGTGCAATGGAATCGAGGGCGCCGACCTCTTTTTTCAGTTGCCGGCCGATGCGGTTCATCTTAGCCATGTCCTGCATAGCCTCGTCGTGGATGTATTCGGTTTCCTTTTGCAACTTGGTTATTTCCACCTCCTTGTCGGAACATTGTGAAAAAAACAGGCCTGAAAAGGCAAAAAGCAGTACAATCAGCAGGTTTTTATACATGTGAAAGATGGTTTAACAACAACAAAAATCTCATCGCGCCGGCAAAGGTAGCAGCAGCGCAGCAGTGCGCCCAAATGTGGTTGTCAGCCTTTTGCTAATTTTGCCCGGTTCTAAATTCCACGCCATGCTCCTTGCCATTTCGCCCATCGACGGCCGCTATGCCGACAAAACCCGCGAACTCAGCGACTATTTCAGCGAATATGCACTCATCCGCTACCGCGTATTTGTTGAAATTCAATATTTTATAGCGCTTTGCCAGTATGGCTTGCCTCAACTCGAATCCTTCGATGAAGAGCGTATCGACGACCTCAACGCCATCTTCGAGCACTTCGGTCCCGCCGATGCCGAGTACGTCAAAACCATCGAACGCACCACCAACCACGACGTTAAAGCTGTGGAATATTTCCTCAAGGAGCGTTTTGACGAACTCGGACTGGGCGATCTGCGCGAATTCATCCACTTCGGACTCACTTCGCAGGACGTCAACAACACCGCCACGCCGCTGCTTTTTAAAAATGCCCTGGAAGAGGTGTATTACCCCCTGCTGCAAAGGGTGCGCGACCACCTGCACCAACTGGGGCAAGACTGGGCGCGGGTGCCCATGCTGGCCCGCACCCACGGCCAGCCGGCTTCACCGACCCTGCTGGGCAAAGAATTCGAAGTATTCGTCGCCCGTCTCGACAGCCAGCTGGCCCTGTTGCGCGCCGTTCCGCACCGGGCCAAATTCGGCGGCGCCACGGGCAACTTCAACGCCCACGTGGCGGCATACCCCGATTACGACTGGCGGCGTTTCGGCGACGATTTCGTTCGCGAATTCCTTGGCCTCGAACGCAGCAACCCCACGACCCAGATCGAACCCTACGATCACCTGGCTGCGCAATGCCAGGCATTGAGCCGGATTAATACCATATTGATTGATTTTTGCCGCGACATCTGGACTTATGTGTCCATGGAGTATTTCAGGCAAAAAACCGTGGCCGGCGAAGTAGGCTCCTCCGCCATGCCGCACAAGGTCAATCCCATCGATTTTGAAAACGCCGAGGGCAACCTGGGACTGGCCAATGCCCTGTTTCAGCACCTGGCTGAAAAACTGCCCGTCAGCCGCCTGCAGCGCGACCTGACCGATTCCACCGTGCTGCGCAACCTCGGCGTGCCCATGGGCCACCCCCTGATCGCCTTCAAATCGATCCTGAAAGGACTGGGCAAACTCACCCTCAACGAGGGCAAACTCTTCGACGATCTCGAAGACAACTGGATGGTGGTTGCCGAGGGTATCCAGGTCATCCTGCGCCGCGAGGGCTATCCCCAGCCGTACGAAGCCCTGAAAGCCCTGACCCGCGGCCGGGCGCTGGTGACCCGGGAGGATTTGTATGAATTTGTCGATGGCCTCGACGTGAGCGAGGAGGTCAAGGAGGAACTCAAGCGACTGACGCCTCATAATTACACCGGCAATTGATGAAATTCGCCGCCGCTGTAAGCAACTCGACCCTATATTTGTTTATTCAGCCGCAACCCTAACCAATTCTCCACTGTCGAATCCTCGAATCCTCAACCTCTTCATTCACCATGCTAAAAAACACATTTCTCGCCCTGATTCTTTGCCTCACAGGCTTTGGCGCAACAGCGCAAGTCAATACCTTTCAAAATGGCCCGGTGCTCGATTTCAATCTGGCCCTCGGCTTTCCGGCCGGTGAATACAGTGATGCCACCAACGATTTCGGGCTGGGGCTCAACGCCGCCCTGCTGTTTCCGGTGTCCAAAAAAGTACCCATCCTGAAAGCCGGCGTTGACTTCACCGCCCTCTGGACGGCCTGGGATACCGAGCGCATCCGCGAACAAATTGAAGTGACGCTCAACGGACAGGTCATCGACATCATCGACCTGCCCATGCGCGTTCAAACCACCAACACCATCCTCGGCGGCGGCGCGGTATTGCGGGTGAATGCCCCTGTTAGTTCGCGTATCGAACCTTACGTGCAGGGTTTGGTCGGATTCCGCCGTTTTGCCACCACGATCCGCGTTTACGACGAGTCCGACGAGGGCTTTTTCGATACGGATGAAAACGGCCTCATCACCACCAGCACGCCGCTGCAGGACTGGATTTTCAGCTACGGCGCCGGCGCCGGTTTTCAGATCAAACTCAACCGCCAGGTGTTTCTGCACCTTGGCGCCAACTATCTGCTGGGCGGTGAAGCCGATTATTACACCAAAGAAGACGTCAAAAACTTCCAGTTCAATTTTGCCGGCTCGGGCAGCGCCACCCCCGGCGGCCTCGATCCCGACGACCTCGACCTGGACTCCCGCCCCAGCCGCTCCCGTACCAATATGATTCAGGCCAATATCGGCGTGACGGTGCTCATCGACGATCTGGATTAACATTTGCCTGCCATGCGATCGAAACTGCTCTTTTTTCTGCTGCTGCTGATCATTCAACCGCTTGCTGCGCAAGATTTTAAAGTGATCGGCTATTTGCCCTCGGGGCGTTTCGACCTCATGGATGCGATCGATTTTGATCGCCTGACGCATGTCAATCTGGCTTTCGTCAACCCCGACCCACAGGGTATCCTGAGCTGCAACGGCGCCGACATCGACCCGGTGGTCGCTTTGGCGCATCAGCATGGCTGTCAGGTGTTTATGTCGATGGGCGGTGGCTATTTGCCGCCGGAAATCAATGCGTCGTGGAACCAGCAGACGCTTCCCGGAAACCGGGCGGCTTTTATTGCGCAAATCGTTCAGTACGCGCAGGACCACGAACTCGACGGCGTGGACGTCGACCTGGAATGGGAATACGTGCAAGACTGGTACAGCCCTTTCGTCCTGGAATTAAAAGCCGCCCTTAGCCCCCTGGGTATTTCCATGACGGCCGCTTTGCCGGCTTCGTACCGCTATCCGCAAATCAGCGCAGAAGCCCTGGCGGCATACGACTGGATCAATATCATGGCCTACGACCTGACCGGCCCCTGGGCGCCGGCCAACCCCGGACCTCATGCGCCGCTCGACTGGTCGCTGGCGGGTATTCCATACTGGATCGGGCAAGGCGCCACGTCCGAAAAACTGACCCTGGGCGTGCCTTTTTACGGCTACGATTTCGGCCTCAGTCCGGTCGGCGCTTTCACCTTCGCCGAAATTGTTGCCGAAGACCCCGCCAATGCCTGGATTGACGCGTCCGGACTGCGTTTCTGGAATGGTATCCCGACCATTCAGGCCAAAACAACAGCGGCACTGGAACAGGTGGCCGGTATCATGATCTGGGAAATCGGGGGCGACGCTTTGCTGGCGGATGTTGATTTTTCATTGTTAAAAGCAATCGACGAACTCGTGGAGGCCCAATCGACGGGCACTTTTGATAATGCGTCGCAACCCCTATCCATCTACCCCAATCCTGTACGGGACCGGCTTTTCCTGCGCGCTCCGGTAACGGATTACGAAGGCCGCGCTACCATCGTCGACGTACATGGTCGCGTTGTGCTCCAACAAAAAAGCCCCGGCGGCGAAGTGCTCGAACTGGATGTCGCGCATTTGCCGCCGGGGGCTTATTTTTTGAATATTTACACTGAAAAAGGCGCCCAAAGGGCCAAATTCATTCGAATCTAGATTTTGACCAGCCGTCCCGAGTAACTCGCCTTTTCGCCGCGAATACGGACAAAATACAGCCCGTTTGACAGGTCACCGGTTTGTAGTACAAGTTGACCGGCTTCTGCCGACCAAACGCTGCGCGTCAGTACGCCCGCGCTGTTGAATACTTCTACCGATTGGACCCGGTCGCCGGGCAACGTAATCAGCGTTTGATCCTGGGCGGGGTTGGGCGTCATTTTGAGCGGCAGAACCGCTGTTTCAGCGGCTGCGCTGGTGACTGGCGCATCGAAGCGGGTGCCGCTGTTCAGCACTTCTTTGGTGCTGACGTCCTGTATAAAAGCCACCACGTACACCTCATCGGCCACCCAGCCGGATGCAATGGTGTAATCGAAAGTGAATTCGACTTCCTGTCCGACAGCCGGGGCCTGAAAAGCGGTTCCGTCGAGAGCGGGCAGCATTTTGCGAAATACGTCGTGGTGTACCGATTCGCCGTTGGGGGTGTTTTGGTTGACGGTTTTTTCGACTACCGCCGCAAAGAGCCGATAGTTGCCGGAAGGCACGGTGGACCAGCTTTTTACCTTGATTTTGGCTGTGCGGGCTACGCCCGAACCCGTTTCGGTGACGGTGATGGAAATCGGGCTCGTTTCGCCGAATTCGGATGTGAGCAGGGCCGGCGGTAGCAATACGCCGCTGACTGGCGCCAGCGTACCGTTGATAGCCACGCGTGGGGTGCCGTTGAGGCCGTAAACGCTGGCGCGTCCTGCATTTTCAGTGGTATTGGCCAGGTAAAAAACGCAGTTGGGGTATGGGGTGGGAGGGTGGTAGGCGATGTGGTGAATATCGTCGGGATAGTCGTCGATCAGGTTGTAAAAAGCAGGATTTTTGCTGGCGCACACCGAGCAGCGGGAATTGGTAAAATGTTCCAGCAGCACATATTTTTTGGGCAAAGTCTGCCCGATCAGTATTGCGGAGAGCAACAGAAAAAGCGGTAAAACGAGTTTTTTCATATTCGTGGAATTTGTTTTGGACAAAATTAGCGGGCCTGGCGGGACAAATACCTGAAAGAAAAGCCTTGTGTCGGCCAGATTACAATCGGGGCGTAAAGAGGGGCGGCAGGAATTCTGAAAAGCTGCAACACGTCTGTCGGGAAGGCCGTAATATTGCCGCCATATTTTTGCCAAACCAACAATTAACGCACGATTTATGTTACTGCTGTCGATGCCTGAT
>JADZFP010000098.1 GCA_020849825.1 Saprospiraceae bacterium | reverse complement strand
GGGTTCCGGTCAGATTTATAACCGCAAGTGGTGGAAGGTGCCGGTCGTTTACGCAGGCCTTGGCGGATTGACCTGGCTGGAAGTGAGGAACATCCAGAATTACCGAGAAGCGAGGGACAATTACAAATGGCTGGTCGACGGTGATCCGAACACCGTTGTAGAACCGTTCTATCAGGGTGTCGATGCCACCAGTCTGCGCAATTACCGGGATATTTTGCGGCGCTACGTCGAACAAAGTTCGCTGATCCTCGGTTTGGCTTATTTGCTCACAGCGACCGACGCGTTTGTGGATGCCCACTTGTCGCGTTTCGATGTGAGCGAAGACCTCAGTTTGCGATTTACGCCAAAAGCGCAGGCAACGCCCGGATTTGGCATGTCGTTGGGAGTTGGTTTGAATCTTGAATTCGGAGGCTCAAAAAACAACAGGAAATTTTTGCCTTCGCAATCATTTACAATTCCCTGAAATAACTGAAAATCAATTTTTTGTGCGACAATATTTCGAAAGCGAATCGGATAGTCTTGAAGCGACCCGCCGGCATTTTGTAGAGAGCCTGCGCTTCCCGTTTATTGTGGTTACCATGCTTTGGATCGTGCATTTTTGGCAGATGGCCGCCGAATGGGACCCAGCCGAATTCGGTATTATTTCCCGTCGGGTGTACGGTATCAGGGGGATGGTAACCGGTCCGCTGGTGCATGGAAGTTGGGGGCACCTGATTTCGAATACCTTCCCGATGCTGGTCCTGACATGGATGATGACCTACTTCTACCGCAGAGTGGCGCAACAGGCATTTTTTGCCATCTATTTTCTGACGGGCGCGATGGTTTGGCTTTTTGCCCGCCCGGTGTCGCATATCGGCGCCAGCGGCGTGATTTATGGTTTGGTGGCCTTTATTTTCTGGAACGGCATTTTCCGGCGCAGCCTTCGCTCGATCATTCTGGGCGCCATTGTCATGTTGCTTTACAGCGGCATGTTTTTAGGGGTGTTGCCCGATCAGGAAGGTATTTCCTGGGAAAGCCATCTTTTAGGCGGCCTGGTGGGTATTGCCGTGTCGTATTATTTCCGCGATCAGTTGGAGGAAGGTGAAGATGAAGAGGAACGCGACCCGTTTGCCGACGAACGCAATGTGGAAAAGCAGTTCTTTTTACCCCGCGATATTTTTGACAAAACCAAGGCGCAGCGGCATGCCGAGGCCGAGGAAGAAGAGCGGAGAAAAGCCGAAGCAGCCCGGCATTTTCCTCCGCCCTTTTGGAATCAGGATTCTACTTTGTAAACAGCGTTCAGATTTTCTGAAATCCTGTTGCACCCATGCCTTCTTTCCCGCTCAAAATTATCCAGTATTGCCCGGCGGGTAAATGTTCGATGAAGATTTCATAATCCCTGACATTCAGGGTGTTCCACTCTCCGGTCAAGTCTCCTTTCTGGCTGAATATCCGTATGTTATCGAATGCCTTTTCCGCTTTAACACGAATACTCGACGAGGCGGGATTGGGACTGACCCGGATGTTGGTATAAGCCTGTACGGGCGTCTTTGCGGACACGGTGCTCACTCCTTTGGCAATAGTGTACTGCCCGCGCTGGAGGTGATCGATGCGGAGAAAACCGTAGCGATTGTTGGCCGAACCCAGTGTATTTTTGACGTAGGTAGGCCATTCCGTCCAGGGCATACCGGGGCCCTGGCGGTACAGCACCAGAATACTGTCTTCGGAAGCCGAGGTTTGCGCAAAGAGTTCGGTGTCCAACTGGTCGAGCGAGCCCTGCCCGTCGTAAAAAACGCTGGCTTGTGCATCGAATCCGGCCGGGAAATCGCCGTCGATCGTCCAGTAACGATGGGTTAGATGAAAGCCGCCCGCGTTGGCGATACCCGCCGTATCGGGCATGACCCAGTGGTGTTCCACGCGAACCAGTGCCGAGTCGCCGGCGGGCAAGGTGTTGATCTTCAAGTCCATTCTGGCGGGGGTAAAATTGCTGGACCCCAGGTTTTTGACAACCTTTTCCTTTTCTGCGCGTGCAAAAGTGAGCAGACCGTTGGTATTGACCCATACAAACGAAGGCGCAGGTTGCCATGCAGGAAACTCAAACGTCGGGGCACTGTTTTCGCCGGAAAGCATCGCTGTGCGTGTTTCGCGGCTCCAGTCGGGGTACACAAAAGTGAATTCGACAGGCACGTTTTGGTAAAAATGCACGGCGCCACGCAGTTTTTGCCGTACAAACACCTGCATCTGTGTCGGCGCGTCGATCGGTGAATAGGTTACCTTGACCGAATCGACGGAGAAATGTGTAAATCCGGGCTGAAATACCCAGTCGTCGAAGAAATCGTGCAGATCTGAACCCGTTGCTGCCGAGAGTTTGTCGCGGAGTTCTTCGCTACTCCAGTCGGCAAAAGCCGTTTCATTCAAAACGATGCGGAGGCCCTGGCGGAAAAGCGAATCGCCGAGGTATCCGCGCAGATTATGGGCGACAACTGCGCCTTTGTTGTACACATGGGAGCCATAAGTCAGGTCGTGCGGCAAGCCCGATACCGCGCGGTAGCCTCCTTCTTCCACATGCGTATTTTGCAACACATCGAGGAAATTGGTGCTGACGGCATTCACATAAGCCGTACGACCATAGGTCCATTCAGTGAATAAATGCTCGGAAAAGACAGCCCAGCCTTCGTTCAGCCACATATCCTCGGCAGTACGGCAGGTGGCCAGGTCGCCCCACCAGTGGTGGCTGAATTCGTGCGCCATCAGGGTTTCCCAGGTTGTAGTGCCGTCGACGGCAAATTTGGGATAGGCCACGTTGGTCGCGTGTTCCATCGCGCCGCCATTGAAGGGCACTACGGAATAACCGATCTTGTTCCAGCGGTAAGGGCCATACCAGTGTTCATAACAGGCCAGCGCCTCCGGCAGGTGGATGAAGGAGTTTTTCAGGTTGTTCGAATCGACTGTTGTCACGGCAATTTCGACCGGGACGGGCCCTTGTTCGCCCGTATAAGTTCTTGTAAAAGAGGCGTATGGCCCAACGGCTACACAGGTCAAATAGGAAGGAATGGGTTCTTCGATTTCCCAGCTGCGCTGGCGTTTGCCATTGGCCAGCGGGGTGTCGGAGAGCAACTGGCCGTTGCAATATGCCGGCCGGCCGGCGTCGGTCGTGATGTCAAACCGGTAGGAGCAGCGTTCCACGAAATTGTCAAAACACGGATACCACACCCGGCCATAGTTGTGCGGGTCGGCATCAAAACCCACGCCGAGGTTGAAAGCAAAGGGCGATTGCCAGTACCAGCCGCCCCAGCCGGAGGCATCCTGAGCAGGTTGTCCCTGATAACTGATCGCGATGGGCGGGTAATCGGCGCCCGGGGTGAAGGGCTGGTCAAAATTGATCTGCAACACCTGCCCGTTGTAGTTCCAGTCGAGCAAACCGGTTGCATTCCAGGCAATGCTCGAGATATTCATATTCAGCAGGTCGAAGCGCAACTGGCTGACGCCGGCGAGTTTGGCTTTAAACGTGATACTGGCCGTTCCTGCGATGGTTTTACCAGCAAAATCGGTTATGTCGAGTGCGATTTCAGTGTGCAAAATATCGATCGAATCACTGCGCGGGTCGGGGCTGGCGGCCAACACGGGTTTGGAAGCGGCACACCAGTGCCCGCTATGATTTGTTTGGGTAAAGCCGGCGTTCCAGAAAAAAATGAAACACAACACGGCGAGCAGGTATCGTAAAGATGTTGTCATGATGTGGAAAGTGATGTGTGGAGCAAAATTAAGTGGAAGACGCAAAGCCTAGCGATTTTTGCATCGCGGGCAACGCCGGCAAATGGCCTTTTTAATGGCCAGTTTTTGACTTATCTGTTTTTTTCTACAATCGAATATGGCTTCGAACATTCACTTCAAACAAGTCGACTCCCCGTCGAATATCGATCAGATACTGGCGCTTCAGGCGCTCAATCATAGTTCAG
>JADZFP010000097.1 GCA_020849825.1 Saprospiraceae bacterium | reverse complement strand
CTTGTGTAAATACGTCTTTGGTATGGCTGTAACCGATGGTCAGCACAGGCATACCCTGGTAGGTCGGGCTGAGTTCGAAACTGTTGGTAAACTGCGGGCGCAGCATCGGGTTGCCTTTTTGGAAGGTCAGCTCGTCCAGTTTGTTTTCAAACGGATTCAGGTCCTGGTAACTTGGCCGGTCTATACGGCGGCTGTACGTCATGTTCAGGCCGAGTTTTTCGGTAAACGAGTAGGTCAGGGCTGCGCTGGGGAACAGTTCGGTATATTCGTTTTCGACTGTTTCGCCGTTTTGCGGGGTGGCGGCGATGAGTTCGCCGGTGTAGTCGGTGTTTTCAACGCGCAGACCGGCCTGTACGTGCATTTTGCCGAATTTATGCTGGTAGTTGACGTAGCCTGCGCTGGTTCTTTCCTTGTAAACGAAGCGGTTGCTGACGTTCAGGTCTTTCACCGGCACGTTTTCCACGATGTTGAAAAAGTCGAAAGTGTTGTCGGTTTGTACATCGGCGACCTTGAAACCGACGCCGAATACGCCGCCGAAAAGGTTCTGTTCGTAGTCGCTTTTCACCGTGACGATATCGATATCGGTCGGCGTGCTGTTTTGGTAGATGCGGGTATTGAGGATGGTTTGTCCGTCGGGGCTGAGGTAGTAGTTGGGCTGGTAGCTTTCGCCGCGCAGGCGGTACACGCCCCGGTCGACGTCGACGTTGAAGCTGCGGCCCGAGGTGTCGGCAAAACGGTAGTTGAAGTTGAGGTTGAGGTCGCGGCGTTCGCCGTCGATGTCGTTGGAGGCATCGAGCAACGAATCGACGGCGCCGGGCGCTTCCGTGCGGCCGATACGGGCCAGGGAGGTGCCTCCCCAATCGCCCGGGTCGTAGCTGCCGTTGGCCAGTACGCCGATGGTGTGGCGGTCGTTGAGGAAATAATCAAGACCGACGCGGGCGCTGTTCCAGCGCGACTGGTTGGCTTGTATGGCTTTTTGGGTGAAGGTCAGGCCCGATTGTTCGCGGTAAAAATTGTTTTCATTGGCCCAGTCGCCAAAGTGGTTGTTGTAGGAGCCGAAAGCGTTGAAATGTTTTGCGCGGTGGTTGAGGCTGAGATTCATTCCGCCTTTCATGGTTTTGCCATAGATACCTTCGACGCCTACGTTGCCATTGGTGCCGAGCGCCTTGTTCTTTTTCAGGCGGATGTTGATGATGCCCGCGTTGCCGCTGGCGTCGTATTTGGCCGAGGGGTTGGAGATGATCTCGATATTGGCGATGTCGGAAGCCTGAAGGCCTTTGAGTTGGGCGGCCAGGTCTTTGCCATCGAGCGGCACTTCGCGGCCGTCGATCATGACGCGGACGCTGTTTTTGCCGCGCACCTGCAGGTTTTCGTTGTTGTCGACTGTGACGCCGGGGGCTTTGCGCAGCAATTCGAGGGCGTTCAGACCGGTGGAATTGATGGTGCCTTCCACGTTGAGCACGGTTTTGTCGGCTTTCATCTCGATGGTCGGCTTGCGCGCTATGATGGTGACTTCCGACAGATTGGTCGCCGATTCGCGCAGGGAGAGCTGTTTGAGGTCGAGTTCGCCGCCGGCGTAGTCGAAAGCCGGCACGGTTGCGGAGCCGGAGCCGAGCAAATTGGCGGAAACCGTGTAGCGGCCCGGCTCGATACCGGTAAATTCAAACGTGCCGTCGGCGCCGCACAAAGCGCCTTTTACGACAGATGAGTCGGAGGCGGCGTGTAACACGGCAGTGGCAAATTCGGCGGTTTTACCGTCGGAAAGCACCACTACACCGCTGATTTTTTGCGCTGAAAGGACTTGAGTCGTAAAGACCAGCGCCAATAGGGAAAGAAGAAGGGATTTCATAGCTTAATAGTTTGACCCGGTAGAGTGAGTTTGTTTTTGTTTCAATCAATCGTCGTTGACAGGGCAAAGGTAGAGGGCTTATCGGGTATTATGCAATACAAGGAACCATATTAAAAAAGGATACTTCTATTAAATGGGTTCCATCTTCTACCAACTGCTCCGGAAAGTCTACGAACTGCCAGGTGTCTTAAGTGGCGCTGACAAGACGGGGAAAAAGACACGCAGGTTACAGGGCAGGCTGCATGAAACAACCCGGTGACGGCTTATGAAAGATGAATGCCGGAATTTTACCGACGAAAGTTGTACAGGTATCAGACCAACAGCCGGATCGATTTCAGATCGAATTGTTCCTGGCGGCCATCGGGCATTTCGAGGCGTAAAAAGCCTTGCTGGTGAACGCCTCGGATGACAGCTTCGAACGACAGGTGTTCGTCCGTTTTTTCAAAACGCGACACAAGGCCCAGGCGGAACAAAGCGGCTTCGTAGTCGCGATGAATATCGGGCAGGTGGCCGGCTTTCAATTGCAAATAGCGGCGTTCGATGCCCTCGAACAAGGCACTCTCTACTTGGTCGGAATCGAAAGTCCGGCCGGTTGCCAGCGCCAGAGATGTTGGATTGGGAAGATCGGGCGAAAAATTTATCTGATTGATATTCAGACCTATACCTACTATCGAGGATTGGATTTGGGTACCTGCCAGCGTATTTTCAATCAGGATGCCGCCGGTTTTTTTGCCGCCGGCGTACAGGTCGTTGGGCCATTTGAGCGAAACGGCGACACCGAACTTCTCCACTGCTTCTTTGGCGCCCAGGGCCACGGCCATGCTCAGAAAAAATTGCAGGGAAGCCGCCAGCCAGGTCGGGTGCAGCAAGATGCTCAGGGTCAGGTTGGCGCCTGCCTCGCTTTCCCAGCGGCTGCCAAATTGGCCACGCCCGGCTGACTGACTGTCAGCCCTGACCACCGTTCCTTCGGGTGGCTTGTTTTTTGCAGTCTCGGATTTCAGCCAGTCGTTGGTCGACGGCAGCGTTGCGAAGCGTTGGTAAACTTTTCCGATAAAAAGGGTGTTAGCCATAAGCAATAAGCCGATGTGGCGGAGCGGGCGAAGATGTGTACCTTTGAGGCAAGATTTATACTGCTACCGCGCCACAAATTTTTGACGCCAGCGTTTACGCTATTAAACACAAACTCAATTTTCGTTCAAATTTGAATCTCAGTCGTGCAAGCCAGCCGAAATCCGGCAAATTGTCCACCGAATTGCTCAACCAGTGGATCATTGAAGGAATTCGGGACAAAAAAGGCAAAAACATCGTTCAACTCGACCTGCGCAGACTGGAAGACGCTCCGGCGGATTTTTTCATCATTTGCGAAGGCGATTCCAGTACGCACGTCAAAGCGATCTCTGACAGCGTTTACAAAAAAGTCAAGGATGAACTCCTCACAACCCCGTCGCACGTAGAAGGATCCAGCGGCGCCCGTTGGGTGCTGATGGATTATTTCAATACCGTCGTACACGTATTTTATCCCGAAACCCGTCAGTTTTACGAGCTGGAGTACCTCTGGAGTGATGCGAAAGTGACGGAGTTTGCAGAAGTTTAAACCAGCTTGCCGGGGCCCGCGCCCCAAAGCAACAGGTGGTCGCAGCCTTGAAAGCGATATTACTTAAAGAACATCATGGCACAAGAAAATAATAACCGTTCCCGGCCCGACGATCCCGATCAACGCCCCCGTCGGGACAACAACGATAACAACCCCGGCGGTGGCGACAACATGCCCCGTTTCAGTTTTACCTGGATCTATTTCCTCATCGGCCTGCTCATCATCGGGGTTTACATGACCCGAATGTTTGGCGTCGAACGGAAAATTACGTGGGAGCGTTTTGAACAAATGGCGCGCCGCAACCAGGTAAGCCGCCTCGTAGTCGACCTCAACAACGACAAAGCCCTGGTATTTATCCACCCCGACTCTTTGGGGCAGGGTGAATTCACCGACATCAAAGCCCCCGAACCCAAAGCTTTGAATGCCGACCAGCCCCAGTTTGTCTTCAACATCGGCACGCCCGAGGTTTTCAACGACAATATGAAAACCCTCAACGAGTCGCTGGCCAAAGATAAAAAGACGCGAATCATCCCGGAATACGACAACCGTACCAACTGGACGGCCACGCTGATTACATATCTGCTTCCCCTGCTGATTTTCGTTGCGCTGTGGCTGTTCATCCTTCGCCGCATGGGCGGAGGCGCCGGCGGCCCGGGGGCCCAGATTTTCAATATCGGCAAATCAAAAGCCACCTTGTTCGACAACAATACCCGCGTCAACATCACTTTTACCGATGTGGCCGGCCTGGATGAAGCCAAGGAAGAAGTGGTGGAAATTGTCGATTTTTTGAAAAATCCGAAAAAATACACCACCCTGGGCGGTAAAATTCCAAAAGGCGTTCTGCTGGTCGGTCCTCCCGGTACCGGTAAAACACTGCTGGCCAAAGCCGTGGCTGGCGAAGCCGGCGTGCCGTTTTTCTCGATCTCCGGTTCCGACTTCGTAGAAATGTTCGTGGGTGTGGGCGCATCCCGCGTGCGCGACCTGTTCCGCCAGGCTCGTGAAAAAGCGCCCTGCATCATCTTTATCGACGAAATCGACGCCATCGGCCGTGCACGCGGTCGCGGTGCGTTACAAGGCGGCAACGACGAACGGGAAAACACCCTCAACCAACTCCTCGTGGAAATGGACGGCTTCCCGACCGACAAGGGCGTTATCCTTATGGCGGCTACCAACCGCCCCGATATTCTCGACCACGCCCTGATGCGCCCCGGCCGTTTCGACCGTCAGATCGGTATCGGCCGCCCCGACCTCAAAGGCCGGGCCCAAATCTTCGATGTTCACCTTAAAAACATCAAGATTTCGCAGGAAGTCACCTCCCAGGCCCTGTCTGAAATGACACCGGGCTTTGTCGGCGCCGACATTGCCAACGTGTGCAACGAAGCCGCCCTGATTGCCGCCCGCCGCAACAAAAAGGCCGTCGACATGGACGACTTCAACTACGCGCTCGACCGCGTTATCGGTGGTCTGGAAAAGAAAAACAAAATCATCAGTCCGGAAGAAAAGCAGATTATCGCCTACCACGAAGCAGGCCACGCCATCTGCGGCTGGTTCCTCGAACACGCCCACCCGCTGGTGAAAGTCACCATCGTGCCGCGTGGCCTGGCCGCCCTCGGTTATGCGCAATACCTGCCCAAAGAGCAGTACATCACCCGCAAGGAAAAAATGCTCGACGATATCTGCATGACGCTCGGTGGCCGCGCCGCCGAATCGGTCGTGTTCGACAAGATCAGCACGGGCGCCCAAAGCGACCTCGATCATATCACCCGCCTGTCGTACGATATGATTATCAACTATGGCATGAATGAGAAAGTGGGTAACGTCTCCTTCTACACCATGCTCAACGAATCCTACTCGCGCCCCTTCTCCGAACAAACGGCCCACCTCATCGATGAAGAGGCCAAGCAGATGATCGAAGAACAATACGAGCGCGCCAAGAACCTGCTGCGCGACAAACGCAAGGAACTTGACGCACTGGCGCAGGCATTGCTGGAAAAAGAAGTGCTGCACCGAACCGACCTCGAACAAATCATCGGCAAACGACCGTTCGCCGACCCCACCCCGGGTGAAAGCGCCTATATGGCCGAGGTGGAACCGACCATGCGCGACGATGATTGATTTTTTGTTGAGGATTTGAGGATGCGAGGATTCGAGGATTTGAAAAAAGGGTTATTTCTTCCCTCTAATTGCGATGATTTCAGACGATAGAAATCGCATATGAGAGCAGAAATAACCCTTTTTTCAAATCCTCGAATCCTCGCATCCTCAAATCCTCAACAAAATCAAATTCCGGCGGCTGCTTTGAATTCGGGGCTGTCGGGTTCGACTTTCGAGCCGAAGAAGTGGGTCAGTTCGCCTTTTTCATTGATCAGGTATTTGCAAAAATTCCAGCTGGGCACATCGCTGTTCCAGCCATTCTGAGCCGGGTCGCTGAGCCAGCGGAAAAGCGGCGCCTGGTTGTCGCCTTTGACGTGTACTTTTTCAAACATCGGGAAACTCACCCCGTAGTTTTTCTGACAAAACTCGGCGATTTCGCCGGCCGAGCCGGGCTCCTGATAACCGAAGTCGTTGCAGGGGAAGCCCAGAACCACGAAATTGTCTTTGTGTGCCTCGTAGAACAACTGCCAGTCGGCATACTGCGGCGTGTACCCGCATTGGGAGGCGACGTTGAGGATGATGATTTTTTTGCCGCGGTACTGCGACAGGCTGACGGGTTGTCCGTCGAGCGAATTGACCGTGAAATCGGGGAGGATGGCTGCAGGTTTGCTCATGGTAGTGCTGGCTGTTTCAGCAGGGCGCGAGGCGACTTTGCTGGAGTTGAAGCAGGATGAAAAAACAAGGGCTGCAAGCAGAAAAAGAAAAAGCGAACTTTTCATAATGAATGAATGTGTTGGATGGTCTTGCAGCCCTTAACAGCCGTTGCCGTTTTTAGTTGAACAACTTATTTTTTTGCCGCCTGCACGGTTTGTTCGATGGCTTGTAAGCGTGCTTCGAAGTCGGCGGCTTGATGCAACAAAGCTTCATTTTGGCTCCTCAACAGGTCATTTTCAGCCCGAAAATCTTCTATTTGCTTCTGCTGCTCCTGAATCGCCGCCACAGCGACCGGGATGATCTCCACATACGCCACGCCCAGGCGTTCGGCGGATTTCCATTCGCCAGCGCCGGTCGCTTCGTCGGTGACCACCCATTCTTTGTCGCGCACGACTTCCGGCAGAACCGTTTGCAGTTCCTGGGCGACAAACCCGATACGGCGCCGGTCGCCGGTCGGGGCGTCTTTCCAGTAGAAAGACACCGGTCGGAGGTTCATCAGTTCAATCAGGCCGTATGGCGAGGGCTGAATATCGCGTTTCATCCGTGCATCGGAAGTATTGATGGTGCCATCGGTTGCCCATAGACCCGTCCAGCGGAGCGCCGAGGTGCCCAATTGGCGGGTATTGTCGTATGAAGGGTTGAAATTGGCGCTGCATTCCAGGTTTGCGCCACCGTCGGGGCCAATGATTTTGCCATTGCCGAAGTCGATATAACTGTCGAGGATCAGGTTGGTGGCATACACTTTCCAGCGTTGTCCGGAGGTGCCCAGGGCCATGTCGTTGGCGACAGGGCGAAAGCTTTGTCCGTAATAAAAAACAAGATCGTTGTTCGTTCCGAAGAGTTGCGCGGCATCCCCGAAGTACAGTTTGCCGTCGATACCCGCATTGCCGGCTACCCACAATTTGCTCAGTCCCATGTCGGTGGTGCCGATACCGATCTTGCCATTGTTTTCATACACGGTGGAAGACGTCAGGGTAGTGTTGCCGGAAAACAAGGGCAGATAGCCGCTCGTGCCGCTGCCGCCGATACCGCCCGGGCCGGGTGGTCCCTGGGGGCCGGCTGGTCCGGGATCGCCTTTCGGACCCTCCGGCCCCATGGGCCCCTCGGGGCCGGGCGGGCCGGGCAGACTGCTGCCCGATTCGGCAGCATAGAGGGCGTAAGGGACGGATACCATTTGCGTAGCGCCGAAGTTTTCATTGGCTTCAAAGGAGCCATTGCCGTTCAAATCGACCGATACGGCCAGAAAGTAAAGGTTTTCACCCCAATTGACCAGACCCAGCTCGTGTGGCTGGCCAGCCAAGGGGCTGCCGAACCCGACGGTAGCACTGACGGCGCCTTGGGGATTTACACTCAGATTTTGGTCTTCGGCAAAACGAATGGGACCGTTGGCAGCATCCTCCCGGATTTGAAACCGGACTTTCAGCATAGTGCCCGGATCAAAACCCGACCCGTCGGCTTTGCGGGGCACGGCCTGGTAGGAAAAGCCTTTGGGTGCGCCCGGTTGAGCGCACAAATAAGATGTAGCGGCCCAGATCAGGAGCAGGGCAAACAATGTCTTTTTCATAACAAAAGGAGGTAAAGAAGAGCGGTTAGAAGCAAAAAGGGCAGAGATTGTCTCATTAGTCTGGTTGTCCGGCAACCCTGGCGAATAACGGTTCACGCAAAGCCGCAAAGTCCGCCAAGGGTCAAATACTTTGCGTGCTTTGCGACTTTGCGTGAAATGATATTTCTGCGATTTCAGGCTGTCCCGACTTGTGAGACAGCCTCCGTTTTTCAAATACAGATATTATTCACCCCAACCGGATTGGCCGGCAGTTTTGGCTGCCCCCATCATCTTTTCAAGCGCTGTCAGCCGGGTTTTCAATTGTTCGTTTTCTGCTTTCAGCACTTCTATTTGACTTTGCTGGTCCTGAATGGCCGCCACCGTGACCGGGATGATTTCCGAATACGCCACGCCGAGTCGGGTGCAGGGGCGCCATTCGCCAGCGCCCGTGTTTTCATCGGCGACGACCCATTCGCGGTCGCGTACCACTTCGGGCAAAACGGCTTGTACTTCCTGGGCAATAAACCCGATGCGGCGGCTATCGCCTTCACGAGCCTCGTTCCAGCGGTACGATACGGGTCGAAGTTTCATCAGTTCGCCGAGGCCGTAAGCCAGGGGCTGAATGTCGTTTTTGAGGCGTGCATCGGAAGTATTGATCGTGCCGTCGGTCGCCCAAACCTGACTCCATCGGTAAGTCGAATTGCCCAGGTGACGCTGGTTATCGATGCTCGGATTGAGGTTGGCATTGAAGTCGAGCGACTGGCCCTGGCCGGCGTCGATTGTTTTACTTGATCCGAAGTCGATCGAACCATTCAGGCGTATATCGTTGGCGTACAGATCCCAGCGGAACGAAGTGTTGCCGAGTGCCGTACCATTGCCCGAAGGGCGGAGCGGCGCGCTGCTGACCAGGTCGCTCCCTGTGCTGTAAAACTCCTTGTAACTGCCGTTGCCCGATACGTCGCCGAGGCGTAGGAAACCGTCGACCCGGGTGTCGCCCAGTACGCGCAATTTGTTGACACCCAGGTCGGTAGTACCGATACCGATGTTGCCGTTTTGTTCGGCGACCACCGAATTGCCGAGGGTTGTGGCGTTGGCGCTGAACTTGGGCAGGTAGTTGACCGTGCCGCCGCCGCCAATGCCGCCGGCGCCGGCTGGCCCTGGAGGGCCCTGCGGACCCGGAGGACCTTGCGGACCTTGCGGACCCGGCACATTGTTGGCCGATTTTTGGGCGTAAAGGGCATAGGGAACCGACATCAGTTGTGTGGCGCCGAAATTCTCGTTGTTCTCAAACGCGTTGTTTCCGTTGATGTCGACCGAGACGGCAAGGAAATACACCGCCGAGCCCCAGTCGACCAGTCCCAGGTCGTTCAGGTATCCCGCAACCGGGTTGCCCGCGCCGACCACGGCGCTCACGGCGCCTTGCTGATTGACGGCCAGGGTTTGCTCTTCGGCATAACGAACCGTGCCGTTGGCGCCATTTTCACGGATAAAAAAGCGGATTTTCAGCGACTGGCCCGGATTGAAAGTGGAACCGTCGAAATGACGCGGAACGGCTTGATAATGGAAACCCTGGGGCGCTCCGGCCTGGGCAAACGATTGCAGGGCGCTGAGCAGTGCCAGCGCAAGGAAAAGAATTTGTTTCATTGCTTAATTTGAAAAAAAGTGGGAAAAGAAGGGGATTCAGTGGAGGTGTTGCACTTTGGCGGCGCCGACCAGGCGGCCATTTTCATCCAGCAGGCGAAGGAGGTAGAGCCCGGCCGGCAAGTCGGCGAGATTGAACTCCGCCTGACCTTCGACGCGGGTCAGTTCGCTGACCGCCCGACCGCCAAGGTCGAATAATTGCGCCTGCAAAGTCATCTCTGTTGTCAGGAAAAGGACATCGGTGGCCGGATTGGGAAATACGGCACATGAGGTGGCCGCCGCGCCGCCGGGGTCGTCGGAAGAAAGCGCCGGAGCGACCCAGACCTGGTGAAAACCTTCGCCCCAGTAATAAACGGCGGCGCTGCGCGGGCTGATGGCCATTTCGCCCGCGGTCCAGTGCAATGCGCCCGCTGGGGTCTGCGCGTACCCGCCGGCAGTGGCGACTACCTGCCGCTCCATGCTTTGCCCCGACAGACTCTTCCAGGCGATCAGCACGATCAGTGGAATAAGTAAGTGTTTCATGTGAATGAATTGGTGAACTTGTTTTTGTTTCATGCTGCAAAGGTGCTGCCCTGCCACATTGCCCAAAGGTCAAATCTCATCAGCGGGAGCTCATAATTGACGAACGGCCGGCGGCATATTGCCGCGGCCGTTCGTCAATTGGAAAAAACCGTTTATCGGGTATTTGAAATGCGATCTCGGTTTAACTTTTGAACCTCCCGTTGAAAAAAAATGCGCGTTTGGAGACCCCGATACAATTGCCCGTAAAATCAAATTGACCGCTCACCGCACCCGGTTTGGTATCGAGTGTGTCGATATGGCAAGCCCCTTCGATGCAATCGTACGATTCCAGTTCGCCCTCTTTGTTTTTGAGACGTACAAAAGCAGTAAAACGGAAAGGCGTGCCAGATTCCTCGTCGTAGGTGCTTTCCAGAGGAAGCGAGCCCAGATCGGATTTGGTGATACCGCTGACGATCAGGAAAAACTTGTGTGTATGCCCCAGGGTATCGGTCCAGTCGAGGTTGATTTGCAGTGATAGTTGTTCGCGTTCGGGCACGTCGTCGAGCAGTTGCGTATTATCGCGCCAGGGCAACGGCTGGGTAGTGACGACGTTTTGTTTGATAATATCGTCGTAGGAGCGCCAGTGCAGGAGGTTGGGCTGGCTGGATTTGCGAAGGTCGAAAGGTGAGCCTTGCCGGCCGCTTTGCGGAGAAACATCGCCGACAGAGAGGGAGCACCCCTCACAATCGAGCCGGATGCTGTCGTTGGCGGCCCACTCGACAACCCTGACCTGGGCCCGCGCGGTATGGAGAGAGATGACAAAAAACGAGAGGGTAAAGAGTTGTTTCATAAGGATGTGTACCGATCAAGAGGCTGGCAAAATAACGACCTGATAACAATATCCAGACAAGGTTTGAGGGACAGGCTGGATCAATTTATTTTCCGGATGGGCTGTTAGAAACAGAAAAGCCGGCCGGGAGTTTTCCCGGCCGGCTTTCGTTTGTGATACGGCAAGCAATTATCGTCTGCCGCCGCCGCCGCCACGACGGTCATCGCGGCCGCCGCCACCGCGGCGATCGTCACGGCCGCCGCCGCCACGACGGTCGTCGCGGCCACCACCGCCGCTGCTGCCGCCGCGATTGACGCGGGCTGCGTTTTCTTCGTCGGTGGGCATGGTGCCGTCGGGCTTGGGCGTAATGGCCCGGCGCGACAGCTTCATTTTGCCGGTTTTGGCGTCGATGTCGAGCAGTTTGAATTGGACTTTTTCACCTACTTTCAGCACATCCGACACGTTTTCCACGCGGCGGTGGTCAATTTCGGATACGTGCATCAGGCCGGTTTTGCCTTTGAATTTGATAAAGGCGCCGAATTCGGTGAGTTCTTCTACTTCGCCTTCGTACACCTCACCCACGTCGGGGATAAACACGATGTCCTGGATGCGACCGTAAGCCGTATCGAGGGCCGTTTTGTCGGGACCGAAAATGGATACGATGCCGCCAATTTCGTCTTCGTCGATGCTGATGGTGGTGCCGCTGACGGCCTGGATTTCCTGAATAATCTTGCCACCCGGGCCGATAACAGCGCCGATGAGGTTTTTCGGAATGCGGAACTCGACCACGCGCGGGGCGTGCGGTTTGAGTTCGGGGCGGGGGTCGGCGATGGCTTCCGCCATTTTGGCGAGGATGTGCAAGCGGCCGTCCTTGGCTTGTTTGAGGGCCTGGGTCAGCAGTTCGTACGGCATGCCGTCGATTTTGATGTCCATCTGGGTTCCGGTGATACCATTTTCGGTACCGGTCACTTTGAAGTCCATATCGCCGAGCGCGTCTTCGTCGCCCAGAATATCGGTCAGCACCGCGATGCGGCCTTTGTCGTCGGCGATGCAGCCCATAGCGATACCGGCCACGGGGCTTTTCATCGGCACGCCGCCATCCATGAGGGCCAGCGAGCCGGCGCAAACGGTGGCCATAGACGAGGAACCGTTCGATTCGAGGATGTCGGACACCAGGCGCACGGTGTAGGGGAATTCATCGGGCATGACCTTGCGGATGGAGCGGGCAGCCAGGTTGGCATGACCGATCTCGCGACGGCCGGGACCGCGCATGGGTTTTACTTCGCCGACGGAGTAGGGCGGGAAGTTGTAAGCCAGGATAAATTTCTCGTCGTGGTAGTCCAGCGCGGTATCGATCAGCATCTGGTCCTGCTTGGTACCCAGGGTGAGCGAGGTAAGCGACTGGGTTTCGCCGCGGTTGAAGATAGCCGAGCCGTGTGCGGTTGGCAGATAATCTACTTCGCACCAGATGGAGCGCACTTCGGTGGTGGAGCGGCCGTCGAGGCGTTTGCCGTCGGTGAGCACTACGTCGCGGATGATGTGCTTTTTGATTTTTTCAAAATAGCGTTCGGCGGTAGAACCCCATTGCGCCCAACCTTCATCGCCGAGTTCGGCGGCGATGGCTTCCAAGGTGGTTTCTTTCAGTTTTTCGGCAAAGTCGCGTCGTGTCGATTTATCGCTGGCGCTGCGGGCGAGGGTATAGAACGGTACGCTGATGAGCGATTCGATGCGTTTTTTCAGTTCTTCGTTCTCGGGCAGGGGCGCCACTTCGCGTTTGGCCAGGGCTTTTTCGCCGACCATTTGGGCAAGGCGTTCCTGGGCGGCGATCATGTCTTTGATGGTTTCGTGGGCGATTTTGAGTGCTTCCACGAGTTCTTCTTCCTGGCATTCGTCGGCTTCGCCTTCCACCATAGTGATGTCGTTTTTGGTGGCGGCCACGATAAAGTCCATATCGGCGCGTTCGAGGTCTTTACGGCCCGGGTTGATGACGAATTTGCCATCGATGCGTGCAACGCGGCATTCGGCGAAGAGGGCCTCCACCGGGATGTCGGACACGGCAACGGCGGTAGAGGCGACGAGGCCTGCGAGGGCGTCGGGCATTACGTCTTTGTCGGCCGAGATCAGGTTAATGATGACCTGGGTTTCGTTCATGTAGCCGTCGGGGAAGAGCGGGCGCAGGGCGCGGTCGACGAGGCGGCTGACGAGCACTTCGTAGTCGGAGAGTTTGCCTTCGCGGCGGAAGAAGTTGCCGGGGATACGGCCCACAGCGGCGAATTTCTCCTGATAATCGACGGAAAGCGGGAAGAAGCCCTGGCCTTCCTTGGCTTTGCGGGCGCTCACGATTGTGGCGAGCAGCATGGTGTTGCCCATGCGGAGCAGGCAGGAGCCGTCGGCCTGCGTGGCGAGTTTGCCGGTCTCAAGTGCAATTTCACGTCCATCCGGCAGGTTGAACGTGGTGCGCAACGGGATCTGTTTTCCCATATTGAAAAATAATTGGGCTCCGTCGGATGCAGTGCAGGCGGGTCAAATATGGCGTTGAAACGCGAGGGGCCGGCGGAAAAAGGGCGGTCAAAAACCGAAACTACACACAAAGATGCAGGGAGCGGATCGATCGCCTGTGTCTTTGTGTGGGGGAAAGAGATTCCCCGTTTTTGCGCGGTTTTTCCAGCGGCCGTAGGTTTCGCAGCGGCATTTTGACATGCCCGGTCGCAGAGACGAAGCGGGTTAAACATGTGCGGGCGCGAAACCCGCTGATTGAAACAAAAAAGCCCGGATGACCAATCGGCGTCCGGGCTTTTTTGATATTATTTACGGAGACCGAGTTTCTCGATGAGGGCGCGGTACTTGTAAATGTCTTTTTTGGCGTAGTAGCTCAGCAGGCTTTTACGCTGACCAACCATCTTCAGCAGCGAGCGGCGCGTCGAGTGGTCTTTTTTGTTTTCGCGCAGGTGAGCCGAAAGGCTTTCGATGCGGTAGGTCAGGAGGGCGATCTGGGCTTCTACGTTGCCCGTGTTTTTGTCGTCGCCGGCGTATTGCTTTACGATTTCGGCGACTTTTTCTTTGGAATAATAAACTGCCATTTTTGGAAAATGATAAGTGAATAATGAACTGACCAAAGCCGAACTTCCGAGGGTCAAACGGCAGTTTTTGCCTATCCGTCCGGTTTTAGCGGGGGCAAAAGTAAAGAACATTTGCCAGTGTGCAAAGCGGTGAATTACAAAAGTTTGGAAAATGTGCAGGCGGGACGGGGTCGGCAGAATATTATTTGTGGCAGGACTGCTTGCCCGTGGCAGGAAGGAGCGAGAGCCCATTTTGTCACCCCATGGCCCAAAAGCATTCAAATCCTCAAATCCTCACCTCAAGACTCACCGCTCCAGCCCCTTCGCCTCTTCCCACAACACATCCATCTCCGCCAGCGTCATGTCCTGCAAGGGTTTGGGCGCCTGCCGTTCGATGTATTCGAAGCGCGATTTGAACTTGCGGTTCACACGTTCCAGCGCCGTTTCGGGGTCGACGCCGATAAAACGGCCGTAATTGACCAGCGCAAAAAGCACGTCGCCGAACTCCTCCTCCACCTTGTCCTGCGGAGCGCCGGTGCGCAAATTATCCTGCAATTCGCCGATTTCTTCTTCCACCTTGGCCCATACCTGCTCCGTATTTTCCCACTCGAACCCGACCTGTTTGGTTTTTTCCTGCATCCGGTAGGCTTTTACCATGGCAGGCAGGCTGTTGGGCACACCGGCGAGCAGCGACTTTTTGCCTTCCTTGAGTTTGAGTTGCTCCCAGTTGCGTTTTACCTCGTCTTCGTCGGCTACCTGTACGTCGCCGTAAATGTGCGGATGACGAGCCACCATTTTGTCGCAAATCGCGTGCAACGCATCGGCCATGTCAAAAGCGCCCTGTTCGGATGCGATTTTGGCATAAAACGTCATATGCAGCATGAGATCGCCAATCTCTTCCTTGATACCCGGAAGATCGTTGGACAGGATGGCGTCGGCCAGTTCATAGGTTTCCTCGATCGTCAGGTTGCGCAGCGATTCCAGGGTCTGCTTGCGATCCCAGGGGCATTTTTCACGCAACTCATCCATGATGGTTAATAAACGGCCAAAGGCTTCGAGTTTCTGCTGGTGGGTAGACACGGGATAATGTGCTAATTTTTTAATGTGCTAATTTTTTAATGTGCTAATGGGATAATGTGCTAATGGGATAATGGGATAAT
>JADZFP010000096.1 GCA_020849825.1 Saprospiraceae bacterium | reverse complement strand
CGTTTCGGGTTTGTCCGGGCGAAACGGTAACCCTTCAAGGGACTGTTTACGACCAGCCGGGCGTCGTGGAACTGGTATTACCGGGCGCAGGCGACGATTGCGATACGCTGGCGACCTACGTGATCGAGTGGCTGCCGCAGGTTTCGGTGCAGGATACCTTTCGGATTTGTCCGGGCGAAACGGTAACCCTTCAAGGGACTGTTTACGACCAGCCGGGCGTCGTGGAACTGGTATTACCGGGCGCAGGCGACGATTGCGATACCCTGGCGACTTACGTGATCCAGTGGCTCAGCGATAACCAGCCGAATACGATCAGTTTGAGTTGCCCGGCCGACCTGACTGTTGCTGCGGCAAGCGGCGCCAGCACAGCAGTAATTGAATACGACCTTCCGTTTGCCGATTCCGATTGTCCCTGTCCGGGGTTGAATACAACGCTTGTCTCCGGGATTGCCAGCGGTTCGGAATTCCCTCCGGGCCAAACGGTTGTGTGCTACCGCGCCGACGATGCCTGCGGCAATTCAGCGAGCTGTTGTTTTACGGTTAATGTGACAAGCGATGAAGAACCCTGCGACGTAAAAACGATCGGGTGCCTGCGTTTCGAATTGCTGGGTATCCAGCAGGACGCCGCCCAAAACCGCGCTTACCGCGTCCGGGTGGTCAATAATTGCTCTGCCGCCTTGCAATTCGTGTACCTGGAGGTGCCCGACGGCGTCAACGCCTACGCCCCTGCCAACAATGCTATCTATACGGCGCCCTCGGGGCGGACTTATCTGGTGCGCAACCCCAATTATTCGCCCATGTACAGCGTGCGTTTCAAGCCGCAGGGGGCCGGCATTGCCCTGGGCGAATCCGACGTGTTCCGGTACGCGCTCCCGCCCCAGACGGATGTCGACTACATCAATGCTGCCGTTCGCCTGAGCACGGGCGCCTATCTGGAAACCCACCTCAACACCTTCGGTTGCCCGGTTACGGTCGACAACAATCCGCGCCCTGCGCACGAACGCAGCAAGGTAGCGGAGGCGCCTGTTTGGCGGGTGTTCCCCAATCCTGTTGCCGGCGGCGCCATCTTGTCGCTCGAAGGGCCCGAACTGGAAGACGCCTGGTTTGAACTGCGTGATATGACCGGCCGGCTGGCGTTCGAGAGCCGGGTACAGGACAATCGCGTGGTCGCCGTCGTTCCGGCATTGCCGGCCGGGGTATACGGTTATCGCATCGTAGTGCAGGGAAAGGGGGTGAGCAGCGGTCGACTGTTGTTGTCGCGTTAACCTTTCCCTTTTAATTTGCCCAGCAACCACTCTCGCTCTGCCACGGCCGGACAGGCTTTGATCTGTCCGGCCAGGGCGGATGTGGGGCCGCGTTTGGCCAGTTTTTGCGTAAAACGGATCAGGTTGCGGTAGCTTTCGCGGTGATAGCCCAGGGCTTTTTGCCGGCGAAGAAAAGCGGAGAAGCTATCGAGCAAAGAGGCCAGGGAAAGCCATTCGCCCAGTTCATAGTAGCTTTTGAGCAGCATGCGGCGCACGTCGAGGGCCATGAATACCTCCGGGAAATCGAGGGTGCGCAGCAATTCGAGGGCGCGGCCATAATCGGCGGCGCGGTAGTAGAAAATAGCCAGGTTGTAGCGGTAGATGTTGTCGCGGTCGCCGGGCGGCAGGGCTTCGCGGTATTGTTCGAGGAAGTTCTGGGCCCAGCCGGTCTCGCCGGTCACCTGGGCGAGCAGGTGGATATTGTTGTAGGTATAGGTGGGCAGCACGCCGTTTTCATGCAAAATGCCGCGTTCGAGGGCGCGCCGGTACAGTTCGAGAGCGGTGCGGGCGTAATCGCGTTCGCCCCGGTTTTGGCGGCGGATACAAAAGTTGATCGCCGCCATGTGGATGTCGCGGCTTTCGGCCGGCGGAAAAATATCGGGATGGCCGAGCAGCAATTGTTCCAGCAGATGGAATGCGTCGCGGTCTTCCGGGTCGCGCAGCACGCGCCAGCTTTGGTAAAGCAGGGCGAGAGAAGGATTGTCGTCGGGCGGGCAGGATTCGGCGAGTTGCTGCACGGCATCGGCCAGGGGCGGGCTGTACGTTTCGCCGCCGACGGAACGCAACGATTCGGCCGTACAGGCCCAGCGCAGGTTGTCGAGCAGAAAAAACTGACTCAGGGCATCGCTGGCGGCCGAGAGGTTGGTGGCGCCTTCGCGGCGTTGGACGATGCGGTGGCTGAAAATTTCATTTTGCAAAAGGTAGTGGAAAAGGTGCCATCCGGCGTGCCGCTGGGGCGATTCGAGGTGCGATTTTTCCAGTAAATGCGCGTCGCGTTCGAAGAGCTGCGATAGCCCGCGGCGCCGGAAAGCCCGCACGCGGTACAGGCGTTCGGTCTGTCCGTCGCGTTGCATTTCTACAAGGGCAAGGTATTGTTCGAGGCGTTCGGTGAGGTAGGAAAAAGTGTGGTTGAGGCTCAGGTTGTGAAAAGGCCGGCCGGGGTACAAGGCCGCAAAAAGCGCTTCACGCCCGGGCGGTTCGGGCGATTTGACCAGCAAATCGAAGAGTTGAATTACGTCGCTTCTGCGGTTGAAAAAGGGCGATTGCAGAAAACGCCGTACCGCGCCATGCTCCGAAGGGTCGATAGCGCGCAGGATTTGAAAAAGAAAACTGCTGGTCATTTTCGATAATATTGCTAACCGATCTTTTAAATTCTTTTATTAAAGATCAAAATAAGCGGTTTTTATCATAAATTGATTATTTTAAATTTTCGATAATCCTGAAATTCTGTTCAAAAACAGCACTGTTGAATAGGGCTATGTTTGTGATCAAATCACATGAACATGAAAAAAGAATCCTTTTCACTGCGAATAATCTGGACCCTTGCGGTCTGCTGCTTTTTACTCACGACGAGTTACGGGCAGGTGTTTTACACCAAAATTCACGCTGCCGACCCCGACCAAACACGCTTTCGCTTTTCGCCGTCCGGTTACACGGTATTGTCGCTCGACGGGTTTCCGGACTTCTGCCTGTCGCGTCAGGAACTTGATCTCGATGGCCAGGAGCTCAGTTGGGAAACGAACTGCACGCAGTTGCCCGAAGAAGACTTTGTGTATTGGCTGCGCGACGACACTTTGCTGGTGTCGAACAACACCTTTGTCGACAATCAGCTGCTGGTATTCAAACGTACTGTGGCTGGCGACACTATCTGGACCTCCTCCGTGCCGAAATCAACACAATGGTTATACACACCGATGGATGCCAAGGAAACCGACTCGGGTGAAATCATGATTATTGGCGAAGCCAAAAGGCTGATTCCGCCGGTGGAGTACCGCGTGTTTGCTGCGAAACTTTCTTCTTCGGGCGAGTTGTTGTGGAATATAGTGGAACAGCCCTCCGCCGATCAGGATATCACAAAGATTTTTATGGAACCCAATCCCGACGGCAGTATGGTATATGGTATGTTCAGGGCCGGCGTCAATGGGGTTACTTCTACTTCCCTGAATCGACGTGACCTTGCCGGCAACCTGCTTTGGTCCTTGCCTTTGCAGCAGAGCAGCGCTTTTAACAGTTTTGCGCTGGACACCCGTAATGGCATTACGGTCAGTTATGGGCAAACGGAATTGCCGACCGGTAATTCACAAATCTTTCTGCAGCGCTACGACGATAGCGGAACGCTGACCTGGTCGGTTGATGTCAATACCTTGATTGGCGCGGCCAGTGTGGCGCATTCGATAAAACCGCTTGTAACCGGTGCAAGCCAGGGCATCCTTTTTATGGGGAAAGAAGGAAGCTCGCTCAATGACAACGTCTCTTTCTTCGCGCGTTTCGATCATGCCGGCAACCTGATCTGGAAAAAGAACTATTCTGTGCTGAGCTTGGGCCCGGGCAATCATTTTGTCGGCGCGGCGCCTACGCCCGACGGCGGGTTCATCATCGGCGGCAATGCTGATCAGGGTGTAGAAGACTTTCTGTACGTGATGAAAATTGATGCCGGCGGCAATTTGATGCCCGGTAATCTGGAAGGTTACCTCAGGTTCGACACCAATGATAATTGCGTGGCCGATACCAGTGAAATCGGGCTGGGCAACTGGTTTGTTTTTGCCGCCAGCGGAAATGAATTCTTCACAACCACCAACGAACAAGGGTTTTACTCGCTCGGCTTGCCTTTTGGCACGCATCAGATTTATGTTTTTCCGCCCTCCGATCTGTGGAATATTTGCCCGAACGGCGTGACCGTGGTAGTGCCGGATACGGGACTGACCACCCTTTCACAGCATTTCTCCGCCGCCGCCATCGTCGACTGCCCGGCTATGACAATTTCCATTTCGACGCCCTTCCTGCGCCGTTGTTTTCCGAATGTTTACCACGTCAGCTATTGCAACGACGGTACCGTGACGGCCGACAGCGTGGTGGTCGAAATTGTGCTGCCCGATGAACTCGACTTCAACGAGGCGAGTATTCCTTATACGTTCGACGGCACAACATTTTCGTTTCAAATCGGCGCCGTGGACGCCCTCGAATGCGGCTCTTTTACCATTACCGCAACGCCCGACTGCGACGAAACCGAACTCGGCCAAACCATTTGCGTCAGCGCGGCCATTTACCCGGATACGCTCTGCAATCCGCCGGCCAACTGGTCGGGCGCAACCCTGGCGGGTATGGCCAATTGCCTGGGCGACAGCGTACAATTCGTGCTGACCAACACCGGTTTCGGTGCCAGCGCCGAGGGGCTCGGCTTCGTCGTCGTCGACGATCACGTCATCATGATGCAATCGCCGCTGCCGTCTTTGCTGCCGCAGGAACAATACACGGCTACCCTGGCTGCCGGTGGCACTACGCTGCGGTTTTTGGCGGAACAGGAGCCCAACCACCCGCTTTCCGAAGCGGTGTCGGTCGGGGTGGAAGGTTGTAACGGCCCCGTTCAGCCCGGCGCATTGCTCGAATTCCCCAATACCGACGGCCGGCCGGCGACTGCACGCGACTGCCATGAACTCGTCTGCGCTTACGACCCCAACGACAAAGCCGCCACCCCGCGCGGCGTGGGCGACGAACACTATATCCTGCCCGGCACACCGCTCGATTACCGTATTCGTTTTCAGAACACCGGCACCGACACGGCCTTTACCGTGGTCATTCGCGACACCCTCGACGCCTGGCTGGAGCCACTGAGTTTGAAAGTAGGCGCTGCAAGCCATGCATTCGACTACAACGTCACCGAAACCGGCATTTTGACCTTTATTTTCAACAACATCGCCCTGCCGGATTCAAACGTCAATGAAGCGGCTTCGCACGGTTTCGTTCAGTTTTCGATCGAACACAAAACCGATATTCCGATGGGGACCCTGCTGGAAAACCGCGCCGGCATCTACTTCGACTTCAACCCGCCGGTGATCACGAATACCGTATGGCACACGGTGGATACGGGATTTCTGAGCGTTGTCAGCCGGGTGAACAGTTTGCCGGACGAGGGTGTGCAATTGCGGGTTTTCCCGAATCCTTCCGCTGGCACGTTTTGGGTGGAAGCGCCGGAGGCCAGCCAGTCGGCCGGCGATAATATCCTGCTTTACAATGCTGTGGGTAAGTTGGTGCACGTACAACCCGCGAACGGCCCGCTGACGGAGGTGAAAACGTCCTTGCCGGCCGGTATTTATCTGATGGAGTGGCGGAGCGGCAAGGCCGTGACGGGCCGGGCAAGGGTAGTGCGGCGGTAGTGGTGATTGGGGTGTTACGGCGTTAAGCACCTGTTTTGAGCCGGCCGGCGGCGAACCATTGAACTGGGTTGCCGCCGGTCGGCTTTTGTTTTTTGTTTAAAAAAAATTGTTTTAAAAACGGCGCAGGTGGCAACTAATTCCGAATTTTGAGGGTTTTGAAGGGTTATAAATCTGTTACATGCAATTCAAACTCTCCTCTCAATACACCCCCACCGGCGACCAGCCCCAGGCCATCCGCCAGCTCGTGGCGGGCATTCAAAACGGCGACCGGGCCCAGGTACTGCTGGGCGTTACCGGCTCGGGAAAAACCTTCACGATGGCCAACGTCATCGCCCAGGTGAACCGCCCGACCCTGGTACTGACCCACAACAAGACGCTGACCGCCCAGTTGTACGGTGAGTTTCAGTCTTTTTTCCCCGACAACGCGGTGGAGTACTTCGTCTCTTACTACGATTATTACCAGCCCGAAGCTTACATCTCCGTCACGGATACCTATATTGAAAAAGACCTGCAAATCAATGAACTGGTCGACAAACTCCGGTTGAAAGCCACCTCTACCCTGCTTTCCGGCCGACGCGATATTATCATCGTCGCTTCGGTGTCGTGCATCTATGGCATGGGCAACCCCGAAGATTACAAAACCGGGATTATTCGCCTGTTCAAAGGCCAGAAGCTTACGCGCACCCAATTCCTGTACGATCTGGTCAACAGCCTGTACTCGCGCACCGAAACCGACTTTTCGCGCGGCACCTTCCGCGTCAAGGGTGATACGGTCGACATCAACCTGCCCTACGCCGACTGGGGTTATCGCGTCACGTTTTGGGGCGACGAGATCGAGAGCCTGGAAAGCATCGAAATCGAAACCGGCAAACGCATCGAAACCATTGAAAATGCCGCTATTTTCCCGGCCAACCTGTACGTGGCGCCCAAGGAGCGCCTGGCCCAGATTATGGTGGAAATACAGGACGAACTGGTGGAACAGGAAAAATACTTTATCCGCGAAGGCCGCCTCGCGGAGGCCCGGCGCATCAAGGAGCGCACGACATTCGACCTGGAAATGATCAAGGAACTCGGGTATTGCAACGGCATCGAAAACTATTCGCGTTTTTTCGACCGCCGGACGCCGGGCTCCCGTCCTTTTTGCCTGCTCGATTATTTCCCCGATGATTATCTGATGATCGTGGACGAAAGCCACGTCACGCTGCCGCAGGTGCGCGGCATGTGGGGCGGCGACCGCGCCCGCAAACAATCGCTGGTCAACTGGGGCTTTCGTCTGCCCTCCGCCATCGACAACCGGCCGCAGAGTTTTGAGGAATTTGAAACCCTGATCAATCAGGTTGTCTTCGTCAGCGCGACGCCCGCCGATTACGAACTGGAACAAACCGAAGGCGTGGTGGTGGAGCAATTGGTGCGCCCCACCGGCCTGCTCGACCCGCCGATCGACGTGCGCCCCTCGCTCAACCAGATCGACGACCTGATGGAGGAAATCCAGCGCCGTGTCGAAGTGGGCGAGCGTACTCTGGTCACTACCCTCACCAAACGGATGGCCGAGGAACTGGCCGAATACCTGGCCAAAGTCGGCATCCGCTGCCGTTACATCCACTCCGAGGTCGAAACCCTGGAACGGGTGGAAATTCTGCGCGACCTGCGCCTCGGCGAATACGATGTTTTGATCGGCGTCAACCTGCTCCGCGAAGGCCTCGACCTGCCCGAGGTTTCTCTCGTCGCGATCCTCGATGCCGACAAGGAGGGCTTCCTGCGCAATGCCCGCTCGCTGACCCAGACCGCCGGTCGCGCCGCCCGGAATGCCCACGGCCTGGTCATTTTTTACGCCGACAAAATCACCGACGCCATGCGTAACACCATCGACGAGACCAACCGCCGGCGCTCGATTCAGATGGCATACAACGAAGAGCACGGCATTACGCCGACCACGGTGACCAAATCGAGGGATCAAATTCTCGCCCAGCGCAGCATCCTCGATATACGGGGCGGTGAGCCGGTCAAATACTACGTCGAGCCGGAACAGGCCAGTCTGGCCGCCGAACCCATTGTTGCGTATGCTTCGCGCAGCCAGTTGGAGAAAATGATCGCAGAGACCGAGTCCCGCATGAAAAAGGCAGCCAAAGACCTCGATTTTATCACCGCTGCACAGTTGCGCGACGAAATGCTGGCGTTGAAGAAAAAGCTGGGCGAGCGGTTTGAGGTGTAAGGCTTATTGGGGGCAAACCGAGGGCCAACTGTTTGATGACGAGCGGAACGTTTCCCAGGGCTTCTGGAAAGTATCTTAAAAACGTAGTTTTTTTCACTTGGCGGGGGGCTGACCTTTGCAGGTAAATCCTTTTCATCATGAAGTATACATTTACACTACTCGCCTTTCTCTCGCTTGCACTGGCGCCGGCTACTGCACAAAACCTCCTGCTCCCCCTTCTCGCTGATTCCTCACACTGGTCTTATTACGACTACAACACCGGAACACAGCAAAATCATTCGGAAACATATTGGTATTACAACGCCGACCATCTGGAAACGTCCTCTTTTTCTCAGTCCTTCTGGACAGGCATCGCTCCCTATTATTTTCGAGATACCACCATTTACGATGCGGACGATCGCCCTGTATTGTTTATAGGTTTGAAAAGCACTCCCAATCCCGAAGGCCCCTGGGAAAACTGGATCAGAGACGAGTACGAATACGATGCCCAAAGTCGGCTGACGCATATCCTCGGTGCTTACGGATCTGCCGGCGTCTGGGTGCCGTATTACGACATCTCATACAACTTTGACGATGTTGCACATACGGAAAACATGCTGTACCTGCTTTGGAATCCAGGCACGCAGCAGTGGGATAACTATACGCGTGAATTTACCCAGAGCACGCCCGACGGCAAGGTGCTCGAATTTGACCGCGAAGATTGGGACGAAGACGCAAATCAATGGGCTATTGTGGAAAGAGAAGATTACACTTACCAACCCGATGGCCGGTTGCTGGTAAAACATCGCTACTCCATCAGTTCCAATGATGTCGAGACTTTTAATACTGACTCCTCCATCTACCGGCCCGACGGGTTGCTCGACAGCACGTTTTTTACCAACATAATACCCGAGTATTTTATCAATGGCTTGTTTGTTACACGGTATTACTATGACACCGAGGGGCAACTGGATTCTTCTCTTACGGTTGTATCGACCGACGGCGGGTTGAGTTTTTCGCCCAGTTCCCGCAAATATTTCGAACCGGGCGACGGCTATTATTCCAATGACTATACCTACGAGTCAAATGACGTGATCGTAAACGGCGCCTTTGCACCGAACTGGGTAACCACGAAGGTGTTTACGCCGCTGGACAACGATCGGGTTTTATATGTGGAAACCTACCTGCAGGCGATTCCCGGCGATCTGCTGAAGCCCAATACTATTGATTCTACCTGGTACCGCAGTCCGGATGCTGTCGGGACGGGCGCCACTTCGACAATTCCCTCCTGCTCCTGCCAGTTTGCCAATCCGTTTCGTTCCGGCCAGGCCATCCGTTGTGAAACTGCCGATTCGCGTTCGGCGCTCACCTACCGACTGACCGATATGAACGGCCGGATTGTTGCCGCCGGTACGGCTTTGCCCGGTTCGCCCTGGCACCCTGCCATGCAGGCGCCCGAAGGTGTATACCTGTTGAGTGTTTGGCAAAAGGGGGTGTTTTTGGGTAGCCGGAAACTGGTGCTGTCGAATTGAAACAGGCCGAAGACTCGACGGCTGTATTTCCCTGGTTTTTAATAGATTTCAAACCAGGGAAATACCTCGTCGATGATTCGGTCTTTTTCACGCTGTATAAATGCCAGATAGGCTTCCGCAATGGGAGAAAGCCTTTTGGCCGACAACCACACAAGGTTCCAGTGGGAAACAATGGGCAGGCCCTTGTAGGGGATAATTTCCAGTTCGTTACTTTTTAGTTCGTTTTTGATACCGATCAGCGGCATGATGGAGTAGCCCAGTCCCGCAATCAGCGCTTGCTTAAGGGCTTCGTTGGAGGTAAGTTCGATTTGTTTGTAATTGGGCCATTGTTCTTTCTCGATAAACTGTTCCATGGCGTTTCGGGTCGCAGAGCCAAACTCCCGGTAAAGCAGCGGGTGTTGTTCGAGTAATTTCCGGACGGGCATCTTCGGGTTTCGCGAAATGCGCGTCCCTCCTACAAGGTAAAGTTTGTTCTGCAACAACGGCACCTTGTTGAGATTCAGGTGATCCGGCACGACTGAAACCAGCGAAAAGTCGACCTCGTTTTGTTCCAGGTTTTTCACCACCTGGGTTTTGTTGGTCACGTCCATAATCAGGTCCACGGCAGGGTTTTGCCGAAGAAAATCAGACAGAAAAAAGGGCATGACGTATTTGCCGGTAGAGGCGGTCGATATTCTGAGCCGGCCGGCCAGCTGCCCTTTGTACGACTTTGTTTTGTAGTTGATCGCCTCGATTTCATCCAGGATCTTCCGGGCCGATACCGCGATTTCCATACCGAAATCGGTGACGAAAAGTTTTTTCCCGATTACCTCGGTGAGCGGTATGGCAAACTGTTCCTGAAATTTTTTCAGTTGAATGGATACGGCGGGCTGTGTCAGGTAGAGCTCTGCCGATGCCTTGGTAATGCTTTGATGCTCAGCGACTTTTATGAATATTTTGAGCTGATTTAAAGTATATTCCATAAGTAAACATTATGGTATTTATTACAAAGATAAATTATTGTTTATTATTTGTCGGCACATCTTTGCCATCAAAAAGCGAGTATGTCAGTACAAATAAAAGCGTATCTACCTTCTTCCGCAGTACACTCCTCCGACGGGCAGCCTCCGTTTTTGTCAACGGGTCCGAGGTATTCATTCGACCTGGAAAAGATCCTGTGGCCCGTTGCTTTTGCGGGCTTTGCAGCCGCAGCCCTCGGTCTGTCGGCCTACTGCGACTTTTTATGTTTTAAAGAACTGCTGGTTTCCACCCTGTTCTTCGGAATGTTACTGATGATCAGGCGAATGTCTGGGCCGTCCGAATCTTTTCATCAATCCTAATGCTGAGCCAGCCATGCAGAATAAAAGAATAGCCGAAATTATTGACCTGGTCAATGAAAAGCTTTCGCCCAAAGAAGCGATTGAACTCCTTGACGCGCTTGTCGGTGAGCGTATTCAGTGGCACAACATTCACATGTTGCGCCAATGGGAAGGCGACCACCAGTTTGACGCCCGGCCATTTGATCAAAAAATAAACGAGCTCAGGGCTCAAAAGAAGAGTGTCAGGGCTTTTCTCGCGGCTGCCAGAGAACAAGGTCTAAAAGTTGAACTGGTGGCCCGTATCGAGATCCGGCTGGCCAGGAAGCCGATACCTCAGGATTTTATCTTCGAATTGACCAGTAACTAACTATAAATCAACAATCTAAAAAATTCGTTATGCAAAAAGTAACGATTGCCAGGGGCGACGGGATCGGCCCGGAAATCATGGAAGCCACGTTAAAAGTGCTGAAAGCGGCCAACGCCCGTATTGAGTTTGAAGAAATTCAAATCGGCGAAAAGGTATACCTCTCGGGCAACACGAGCGGGATTGGTAAAGAAGCCTGGGACAGCATCCGCGGCAACAAGGTTTTTCTCAAGGCGCCTATCACCACCCCGCAGGGCGGCGGCTATAAAAGCCTCAACGTGACCATGCGCAAGGCCCTGGGTTTGTATGCCAACATCCGGCCCTGCAAGAGTTACCATCCTTTTATCGCCACCAAACATCCGGGCATGGACGTGGTGATTATCCGGGAAAACGAAGAGGATTTGTACGCCGGCATCGAGCATCAGCAGACCGATGAAGTGGTGCAGTGCCTCAAACTGATCTCCCGCCCGGGTTGCGAGAAAATCGTACGTTATGCCTTTGAATATGCCCGCTTGTACAAGCGCAAAAAGGTGAGCTGTTTTGTGAAAGACAATATCATGAAACACACCGATGGTCTTTTTCACAAGGTTTTTAAAGAAATCGCTGCCGAATACCCCGACATCGAAGCCGATAGCTGGATCATCGACATTGCCGCCGCCCGCCTGGCGGATACGCCCGAAATTTTCGAGGTAATCGTGACGCCCAACCTTTACGGCGACATCGTTTCCGATATCGCGGCGCAAATCTCCGGCTCAGTGGGCCTGGCCGGCTCCGCCAATATTGGCGAGCTCTGCGCCATGTTCGAAGCAATTCACGGCTCGGCCCCTACGATCGCCGGCCAGAATGTGGCCAACCCCTCCGGTCTTTTAAAAGCAGCCATCATGATGCTCAACCATATCGGGCAACAGGATGTGGCGGAGCTGATCAAAAATGCCTGGTCGTGTACAATCGAAGAAGGCGTTCATACGGCCGATATTTACAAAGAGGGCGTGAGCAAACAATTGGTGGGTACGCAGGAGTTTGCCGCGGCTGTGATTGCCCGTCTGGGTAAAAAGCCGCAACAACTCAAAGTGGCGGATTATGAAAAGGGCGTTCAACTCAATTTGCCCAAATACGAGCGCAAGCAACCTGCCAAAAAAGTGCTCAAAGGGGTGGATATTTTCGTCGACTGGAAGGGTCGGGATGCCGCCCAGCTGGCCGAACGCCTGGCAAAGTTCAACGACGACATACGGCTGACCATGATTACCAACCGGGGCGTGAAAGTGTGGCCCGATGGTTTTGAAGAAACGTTCTGCACGGATCACTGGCGCTGCCGTTTTGAAGTGAGCAACGGCAAACCTGCTGATAAAACCAGCATCCCTCAATTGCTGACACTTGCCCTGGATGAAAATATCGACGTCATCAAAACGGAAAACCTTTACGAATTCGACGGTGTTAAAGGTTATTCTCTTGGCCAGGGCCAATAGGGACAGGCTTCTACTTAATTTTGGCTTATAACGACAACACCCACGCTTCTTTTCAGAAAACGTGGGTGTTTTGTTTTGTCCGGGAAAGTAAAGCCCCCTTACAAGGCTTTTACTTCGGACGACAATTTGATCAGGGTGTCTTTGGCATCCCCGAACAACATTTTTGTTTTCGGGTGATAGAAGAGGTCGTTTTCGATACCGGCGTAACCGGATTTCATCGAACGTTTCATGACGATGACGTTTTTGGCTTCCCAGACTTCCAGCACGGGCATGCCGTAGATCGGGCTGCTCGGGTCGTCTTTGGCGGCGGGGTTGACTACGTCGTTGGCGCCGACGACAACCACTACGTCGGTTTTGGCGAGAAACTCATTGGCTTCTTCCAGGTCGAAGAGTTTGTTGTAGGGAACGTCGGCTTCGGCGAGCAGCACGTTCATGTGGCCCGGCATACGGCCTGCCACCGGGTGGATGGCGTAGCGCACTTCCACGCCGTTAGATTCGAGCAGGTCGTCAAGTTCCTTGCAGATTTTTTGCGCTTGCGCCACGGCGAGGCCGTAACCCGGTACAATGGCGACCGATTGCGAGTAGTTGAGCAACACGGCTGCGTCGGTGAGGTTGATTTCCTTCACCGTTTGATCGCCGGCCGTTTTGCCGGTTGCCGTTGCGCCGCCGCCGCCGAAGTTGCCCACCAACACGTTGGTCAGGGAGCGGTTCATGGCTTTACACATCAATATGGTCAGGATACTACCCGAGGCGCCCACGAGAATACCGCCGACCAGCATGATGAGGTTGTCGTAAATGATACCGGCTGCTGCGGCGGTCAGGCCTGTGCAGGAGTTGAGCACGGAGATTACCACCGGCATATCGGCGCCGCCGATGGGCGCGACAAAAGAGAAACCATAGAGCAGGGCCACGGCAAACAGGATCAGTCCCCAGGTGAGACCGGCGTCGCCGGCGCCCCACACGGTATAACCGATCAGGCCGAGAATGATGAACACGAGGATCATATTGACCAGTCCGTGGCGCGGCAGCGTAATGGCGGAGTCTTTGACCAGGTCTTCCAGCTTGGCGTAGGCCAGCAAACTACCCGTAAGCGATACGGCCCCGAAGAACATGGTAAAGAGTACCAGAATCATGCCCGTGGCGGTTGGGTGATGCTGGATGTATTGCAGTTTCATTTCCGCAATGGCGAGCAGGGCTGCGCAACCGCCGCCGAGGCCGTTGAACAGCGATACCATTTGCGGCATGGCGGTCATTTTGACTTTATACGCCGCGCGCCAGCCGATGAAGCCGCCGAGGCCCAGGGCTGTGTACAGCAAAGCCAGTTTCAGGGTGCGGGCACTGCTGTCGCTCGAAGGCGCAGCGGGGTGCATGAGCAGCGTGCCCAACACGGCCAGGGCCATGCCGATCGCTGCGAGCTGGTTGCCGCGGCGAGCTGTGTCGGGGTGACTGAGTTGTTTGAGGCCGACCACAAAGGTGATGGCTGCAATGAGATAAAGCAGGTCGAGTAGATATGTGATCAGCATATTTATTTTTTCTTCTTTTTAAACATTTCCAGCATCCGGTCGGTCACGGCGAAGCCGCCGACGACGTTGAGGGTGCCAAATACCACGGCGACAAACCCCACCGAGAGCGACCAGTAGTCGTCGGCGCGGGCCTGAAACAGCACGATGATGGCGCCGACGAGCACCACGCCGTGGATGGCATTGGCGCCCGACATAAGCGGTGTGTGCAAAACGGCAGGCACCTTTGAGATCACCTCGATGCCGAGCAGGATGCTGAAGATCAGCAGGTAAACCATTAAAAGGTTGTCGTGCAGGAATTGTAATATCGCTTCCATAGAAGTACGCGGAGGTTTGTTCCGCAAGTTTTAGATTGAGTTGGGCGTTGGTGACGGATCAGGCTTTGGGTTGGTCGTGCCGGCCGGCAATGCAGCTCTCCCGCACGATTTCGTTGTCGAAATCGAGGTGCAGGGCGCCTTCCTTGTTGATCAGCAGTTTGAGAAAGTTGGTCACGTTGTTGCCGAACAGTGTACTGGCGTCTTGCGGCATACGGGCGGCCAGGTTAGAGTCGCCGATGATGGAAACGCCGTTGTGGCGCACGGTTTTACCGTCTTGCGTGAGGTTGCAGTTGCCACCGGTGCTGGCCGCCAGATCGACGACCACGCTGCCCGGGCGCATTTTTTCCACGGTTTCGGCAGGCAGCAAAAGGGGCGCTTTGCGACCACGCACCTGTGCGGTGGTGATAACGAGGTCGGCTTTTGCGGCGCGGGCCTGTACTTCGGCGCGCTGGCGCTGCAGGAATTCTTCGCTTTGCTGAACGGCATATCCGCCTGCGCCGCGGTCGTCCACAGCGCCGGCTACTTCCACGAATTTGGCGCCGAGGCTTTCCACCTCTTCCTTCGCTGCTGCGCGGGTATCGAATGCCTCTACCGAAGCGCCGAGCCGGCGGGCAGTGGCGATGGCCTGCAATCCGGCTACGCCGGCGCCCAGTACAAGCACTTTGGAGGGTTTGATACTGCCGGCAGCGGTCACCATCATCGGGATATAGCGGCTCAACTGGGCGGCGCCGAGGAGTACGGCCTGGTAACCTGCGATGGAAGCCATCGAGGAAAGCACGTCCATGGCTTGTGCCAGGGTGGTGCGCGGGATCATGTCGAGGCTGAAAGCCACCACGCCCTGTTTGTTGAGTTGGTCGCCAATCTCGGTGTTGACGAAGGGCTGAAACTGGGCGACCATAACAGCGCCGAATTTAACTTGTTTGCGTTCTTCTTTCTCGAGCGGGTTGATGCACACCAGCAGGTCGGCCGAATGCAACACCTCCTTGCGGGGCGCCACGCGGGCATGTTGGGCGTATTCTTCGTCGGAGAAAAAGGCCGCATCGCCGGCGCCGGCTTCTACCAGGATTTCAAGCCCTGGGGTAGCAAGTTTGGCGAGGTTGGCGGGGGTAAGAGCAACACGGGGGTCGTGAGATTCCTTGAGTAGTCCTAGCGTCATGGCAAAAGGTCAGAGCAATTTGTGCGCCGCGAAAATAGGACAAGCGCCGTGAGCTTGTTTGCTGTAGGGCACAGTTGTTGAAAAAAAATTTGGGAAAAGTGTGAACAAAAGCGGAATAATGGAATCCTTCTTTCTTTCTCCACGGATTTCAACTAAACAACGCCCGCTTCAATTCTTCCACCTTCCCCAGTGCCATTACCCTGATGCCGTACTTTTTCAGGTCGAGCCCTTTGGCGTTGTAACGCGAGATGTAGATTTCTTTAAAACCCAGCCGGTCGGCTTCTGCGATGCGTTGTTCGATGCGGTTGACAGCCCGGATTTCGCCGCTCAGGCCCACTTCGCCGGCAAAACAGACGTCGGAGGGCACACTCACGTCCTGCAAAGAAGAGATCAGCGAGGCGACGATCGACAGGTCGATGGCGGGGTCTTCCACGCGGATGCCGCCGGCGATGTTGAGGAACACGTCGTTCATGCTGAAAAAGTAGCCGCAGCGTTTTTCGAGCACGGCCAGGAGCATCTGCAGGCGGCGCATATCAAAGCCTGTGGCGGAGCGCTGGGGCGTGCCGTACACCGATTTGGAGACGAGCGCCTGGGTTTCGATGAGCATGGGGCGCATACCTTCCATAGTGGCTGCCACGGCGCAGCCGCTGAGTTCTTCGTCTTTCTGGCTGAGCAGGAGTTCGGAAGGGTTGCTCACTTCGCGAAGGCCGCTGCTTTGCATTTCGTAGATGCCCATCTCGTCGGTGCTGCCGAAGCGATTTTTAAGGGTTCGCAGGATGCGGTAGGTGTTGTGGCGGTCGCCCTCGAACTGCAGTACGCAGTCGACGATGTGTTCGAGCAGTTTCGGGCCGGCAATGTCTCCTTCCTTGTTGATGTGGCCGATGAGGAAAATGGGTATATTGGTCTCTTTGGCAAATCGGAGCAGTTCGGCCGCGCATTCGCGCACCTGGCTGACGCCGCCGGGAGCCGAGTCGAGATGCGGGGTGCTCATGGTCTGGATGGAGTCGACGACGAGCAACTGGGGCTGCAAATCCTGGGCTTGCTGCAGGATTTTGGAGGTATTGGTTTCGGTCAGGATGAAACATTCGCTGCCAACGGCACTCAGCCGGTCGGCGCGCATCTTGATCTGCTCTTCGCTTTCCTCACCACTTACGTACAGCACTTTAACCGGGGTTTGCAGGGCGATCTGCAGCATCAGGGTACTCTTGCCGATGCCCGGCTGGCCGCCGATGAGCACCAGCGAACCAGGTACGATACCGCCGCCGAGCACCCGGTTGAGCTCGCCGTCGGGCGTACTCAGGCGTTGCGTGCCGCCGGTCTGAATTTGCTGCAGGGGTATGGCTTTTACGGCATCCTGTTTGCCGTTGCCACCTGCCCAGGAGCGTCGTTTTTCCTCTGCAACGGTTTCTTTCTGGATGATTTCTTCCTGATAGGTATTCCATTCGCCGCAATGGGGGCATTTGCCCAGCCATTTGGGGGATGAGGCGCCGCAGGAAGAGCAGAAGAAGATGGTTTTGGCTTTGGCCATGAAAACAGGTTGGTTAAAATTGAATCATTCAGGGTGAATCCTCAATGGCAAAGTATAACGGCAGCGAACCGGGCGTCCGTCTTGTTCGCCGGGACTGAACCGGGGCATTTCGGCAATACGCCGGATATATGCTTGCGCCCAGGGGTGATCGGGATGCCGTAAAGCGCAAATGTTGGATACGCTGCCGTCGGCTTCTATGACAAATTGAAAAACGAGCGTAAAAACCGGTCCCTGAATGGCGTCCGGAGAGGGAAGTTGGGTTTTAAGAAGAAAGCGCAACATTTCCGCCTCGCCGCCCGGATATACCGGCGCCCGCGTGAGTGAATACCAGTCTGCAATGCCCGCTGTATCTACCCCCGGGCATTGGGCCGACAAAGAACCGTTCCATACCGGCAGACTGGCTCCTGACAGGAATATGATATGTAGTAAAAGACGGTACATCTGGCCCCAAAATTATAACTTTTAAAACAAAAAATTTAAAATTCCACCAATTCACGGATTCACCAATAAAAAACGGCGGCCCCGTTGCCCGGGCCGCCGTCGCAGTGATTCAAAATGTTGCCTACACGAGTATATTATTTGCTAGCCGAATCAATCGAATCAATTTTTCATCAGCTTCAAAGTTTCCACCTGATTGTCCGAGCGAAGTTGCACGAGGTAGATACCGGGTGTGAGATCGCTCAGCGGTACGCGTACGGCGTTGGGGCCAGCAGCGGCTTTTTGTTGCTGGCTCAGTACGGTTTGGCCGGAGAGGTTGCTCAGGCGCAGTTCAAAGTCGGCGGTTTCGCGGCTGGTAAAGGCCAGGGTAGCTTCGTCGGCGGCCGGGTTGGGGAAGAGGCGTGCCTGTTCGAAAGCGGGCACTTCGGTCGTGCTTGTTGCGCCGGTAGCCAGTCCGAGTACGCCGCCGTTGCCGCCGAAGCGGAAGAACGGATCGGTGGTGTCGAGTTCGAAAGAGATCGTGCTGTTGCAGGAGTCGGCCGTAATGCTGAGCGTTACGTTGTACACACCCGGCTGGGCATAGTTGTGGAACGGATTCTGTTCGGTGCTGGTGTTGCCGTCACCGAAATCCCAGTTCCAGGACTGGATGGGGCTGGGCGACATCGAAAGGTCGAGGAACAGGAAGCCGTTGCCCGTGCTGTCGGGGATCGGGAAGAACATGGCCTGGCAATCGTATTCCGTCCAGGGGAAATCTCCCACATACACTTCCATCTGAATTTCGCTTTCGCAGCCGTCGAGGGTTTCGATGTGCAGGGTTACGATGTACAAGCCGGCTTGTGCATACGTGTGCGTCGGGTTTTGTTCGGTGCTGGTATTGCCGTCGCCGAAATCCCAGTTCCAGGACTGAACGGCGCCGAAAGAAAGATCGAAAAAGACCAGTTCCAGCGAGTTGCCGCCGCCGGCCGGATTATTCGGATCAAGGCCCCAACTCACACCGAACATCGCCTGGCAGCCGTAGTAGAAGGTGTCGATGACACCGCCGCCGAAGGTGCAGACCACGTCGCAGGCATGGGCCTCGCAGCCGCTGGCCGTGGTGATCGTCAGGGTGACGGTGTACACGCCGTCTTCGGCATAGGTATGCGAGGGGTTGGCCTCGGTGCTGGTGTTGCCGTCGCCGAAATCCCAGGCGTAGCTCACTACCGCATCAGCCGGGTCGACGGTGTAAGGCAGGGCGGAGAAGTTGTAGGTCAGTCCGTCATTGGTCGTATAGGTGATAAATACCTGGCAATCAGGAAGCGGGGGGAAGTCGTCGCAGAGGACAAAGTCGGCGGTGGCAGTGTTGTTGACCACGGGTACGATCTGGCTCAGCAAACCGCAGGCGTCGAAGGTTCTTACTTCCACGGTAGTAGCGGTGTCGGGAACCACAACGGTGATTTCGTAATTGCCGTTGGCGTCGGTAGCATCGTCCCAGAAATAAAACGGAACGAATCCGATGGCCTGCACCCACCAGTTGGGCGCCGGATTCCCACTGACAGTGCTCACGTTGCCGGTCACGGTCACCTCCACTGTAGGCCCGGTATAAAATGCCGGCAGTTCGAGCGTTATCTGCGTCGAGGTATTGCAAGTAGGCGATTCGACGGTCAGGGTGATCGTGTAGGTGCCATCTTCGGCATAGGTATGTACGGGCGATAACTCCGTAGAGGTTTGCCCGTCGCCAAAGTCCCAGGTCAGCGTATAGTCCAGCGGCCCTTCCACCACGGGGTAAAAACTGACCGTGAGCGGCGAAGCAGGATCATTCCAGTAAAAACCTGCATACACGTAGCAAAGGGAGTCAGGCCAGGGAAAATCCTGACAAAGGATAAAATCGGCCGTTGCCACGCCGTTTACCACCGGCACGAAATACGACAGGGCGGTTTGGTTGCAGGAGTCAACCGTGGAAACTTCCACCATGCCCCCTGCGGGCGTGAAATTCAGTTCAACACTGTAAAAACCGTCCGCATCGGTTGTAGTGAACACCAGGGGGTCGGCGGGGTTGTCGCTCGATATCCAGACGGGGTGATCGGCCTTGCCGCTGCCGTCGGAGAAGTTGGTGACGTGCCCTTGCACGGTCACCGTTTGCGCTACCAGGCGCAGCGAGGCGGCCAGCAGCAAAAGGGGGATAAACAACAAGGTTCTTTTCATAATCAGATGTTTTTGTCTTTGTGTTAAGGAAAAAAAGGATGTGCCGCGCGCGATATTCTTGGTCAGGGCTGGATAGCAATTTTTTGAAAGAACAACCCCTTATCCGTTTGAATTTGAAGAAAATACAGGCCGGCCCTCAACTCGGGCAAGCGACAGGAATAACGCCGGTCGTCGGGCCGGGCCTGTAATAAGATGCGACCCGAGGCGTCGTACAGGCTCAGCAGCCGGATCGGGGCGCCGGCTTCGATGCTGAAACTTTCCGAGGCCGGGTTGGGTGTTATTCTCGGAGTATGTTGGGCAAGCAAGGGGGCATTGGTGGCATTGGCCTGCGAGTCGGGCGTGACGTTGACCCAGAGCGTGTCGCCTGCTACGGCCGCCTCGTTGCCAAAACGGTCGTACACCTTGATGGAATCGATGCGAATCATGAAAGATTGCTGCACGCTCACCACGTCGTCGATGACAATGAAACTGGCCTCTCCGATGGGGCCATAACCGCTTTTTTCGTTGTGATCGGTGCGTACCCAACCCACGTCGATGCGCCGGTCGGATACCCGGTTGATGCTGAAAATGCGGTCGTTGTCGGGGTTGGCCCAGGAGGCCGCACTGAAATCGAAATCTACCTGGTCCACATCCACAAAATCGCGGTCGACGAAGACAGAGAAGGCTACGCCGTAAAAATCTTCCATTGGGATGGCCTGGCTGCCCAGCAAAATGGGCAAACTGAACTGCTGCCCGCCCGATACCTGCGAAGGCGCCGCGTTGGGGTCGAATTCGAGGGCGGGATCGATACCCGGAACCCCGGTCGGGTAGGTGTCGGGCGTCACCGTGCCGTGGGTTTTGCCGTAGTGTACGTAGATCGGGAAGGCGTCGTAGAAGTAATTGACAATGCCGTCGCCGTTGCAGTCGCCGTAGGCATAGTTGACGCCGTTGGCAAATTGCCCGTTCCACGGACTGGCTTGCAGGGGCTGCCAGTTGACGTTGATGGAGTTGCGGGCCGGACCGACGTAGTTGTATGCCAGGCCCAGGTGCAGAAAGTCGATATTGTTGACCACGCCGTTGTTGGTCACGTCGCCAGGCCATACCTCCAGGGGCTGGCCTTGCAGGGCCGCCGAATTCGTCAGCGCAAAAATCAGGTAGATAATAAGTCGTTTCATGTTTTCTTCCATTCAGGCCACACAAGGCGGTTGACATTCATTGACGGTACAAAAGTGCGGGGCGTGAACTGGGCAGGCAAATACATTTTGACAATAAAATCAGGTGTTTTTATGGGTTTTACAATAAAATTTAAGATTTTAAAAATTTGATAATCAATGTTTTTTGTTTAAAAATATTAGTGTTAAAATTTTAAAAAATCAAATTTTAAGATTCAAAATACTTTTTCAGCCTGCTAAATTCGCCGCTGCACGACAAAAAAAATCCTGTTTACGCCGTGGTCAAAAGCAAGCTGATCGAACTCCTGCGCGGTTTTTCGCCCAAAGAATGGAGGGCCTTCTCCGCCTATCTGCACTCGCCCTATTTCAACCGCAACGAACAACTGACCTGCTTCGGCGAATGGCTGGCAGTTCGCGCGCCGGCGTTCGCGGAAGTCGGTCGTACGAGCGCCTGGAAAGCCTTGTTTGGCGATGCGCCTTTCGATGATCGCGCCCTCAACCACCTGATGTCGCAATTGCTGGAACTGGCCGAAGGCTTCATCGGTCAGGAGCGCTACCGCGCCGATACGGTCGCCGCCACGCTCTATACGCTCGACGGACTGTCGCGCCGAGGCCTCGACAAACACTACCGCTTCATTGCCGACCGGCTGGGCGATGATCTTGCGCAATCGCCCCTGCGCGATGCCACACATTTTTACCATGCTTACCGCCTGCACGACCTCGAACGCGCCCACTTCGACCGTCAGGGCCACCGCCGCCTGCACGACAGCGCGCAAATGGCTGCCGACAGCCTCGACGGGTTTTACCTGACGGAAAAACTGAAATACACCTGCGCCATGCTCAACAGTCAGGCCGTGACGACCGCGCCTTTTCATCTGCACTGGCTCGAAGAAATCAGGCGGGCGCTCGACAAGCAAACCTTTCAGGGCGAGGCGCCGGGCATCGCCATCTATTTCCGCATTCTGCGCCTGCTGACCCGCGACCCGGCCGACGACGATTTTCAGCAACTCAAGCGCCTGCTCGACCTGAATGCCGGGCGTTTTGAAAAAGCGGAAATGACCACGCTGTACGAATACGCCTTGAACTATTGCATCCGCCAGATACGCAAAGTGCGGGAGGAATACGTGCAGGAAGCGCTGACGCTTTATCAGAACGGCGTTGAGACGGGCATCTTGCTGACGGCGGAGGGTCGGTTGTCGCCCTGGCATTTTAAAAACATCATCAAACTGGCGCTACGCCTGCGGCAATTCGACTGGACGGAGCAGTTTATCCGGGAAAAAAATGCACTGCTCGACGAGGAGTTCAAAACCGACGCCCTGCACTACAATCTGGCCGAACTCTTTTTTTACACCCGCCGCTACAACGACGCCCTGATACACCTCAACAAGGTGGAATTTACCGACGTGCATTACAACCTTGGCGCAAAGGAGATGTTGGCTAAAATTTACTACGAAACCGGTGAAACCGAAGCGCTGGAAAGCCTGCTTATTGCTTTCGATACCTATTTGCGGCGCAACAAAATTATTTCGGAAGACGTGCGCGGCAGTTACCGCAATTTCACGCAATTGCTGCGGCAGATCATGCAGGCGAGGGCGGCCCGTTATGGAGAATTGAAACAAAGGATAGAAAATACCCGGCTGCTGACGGCCAAAAACTGGTTACTGGAGCAGGTGGAGCGGTGAGGGGTTGGGCTATTCCGGAGTCCCGCAGAACACATTTTCACGCAAAGGCGCAGTGGGCGCAAAGAAGGGTTTCAGGCTCTCCATACCGCCATTTATGTCATAAAAAACCGCGAAGCGCACCGGGAAAGAGATTCCTGGCGCACTTCGCGGCTTTTCATAAAATAATATCAAAACGCGCTATTACAAATCAAACTTGATCCCCTGCGCCAGCGGCACAGTCTCGGAGTAGTTGATGGTATTGGTCTGCCGGCGCATGTACGCTTTCCAGGAATCGGAGCCCGATTCGCGGCCGCCGCCGGTTTCTTTTTCCCCGCCGAATGCCCCGCCAATTTCGGCGCCCGAGGTGCCGATGTTGACGTTGGCGATGCCGCAGTCGGAGCCGGCTACCGAGAGGAAACGTTCGGCTTCGCGCAGGTTGTTGGTCATGATGGCCGAGGAGAGGCCCTGCGGAACGCCGTTCTGGATGGCAATTGCCTCTTCGATCGTGCTGTATTTGAGCAGGTACAGGATCGGGGCGAAGGTTTCGTGCTGCACGATTGCCCAGTCGTTTTGGGCTTCGGCGATGCAGGGTTTTACGTAGCAGCCGCTTTCGTAGCCGGGGCCTTCGAGTACGCCGCCTTCGACCACAAATTTGCCGCCGGCTTTTTTCACTTCGCTGATGGCGTGCAGATAGTTCTCCACCGCGCCCTTGTCGATCAGCGGCCCGACGTGGTTGTTCGGGTCGAGCGGATCGCCGATGCGCAGCTGGGCATAGGCCTGGGCCAGGGCTTTTTTGACGTCGTTGTACAAGCTCTCGTGGATGATGAGGCGGCGGGTGGTGGTGCAGCGCTGGCCGGCAGTACCGACGGCTCCGAATACCGCGCCGGTGAGCACGATTTTCAGATCGGCCGAGGGCGTGATAATGATGGCGTTGTTGCCGCCGAGTTCGAGCAGGGAGCGGCCGAGGCGCTCGGCCACGGTTTTGCCCACGATTTTGCCCATGCGGGTGCTGCCGGTAGCGGAAACCAGCGCCACGCGGGCGTCTTTGGTCATGTATTCGCCGACGCGGTAGTCGCCGTTGATGATGCAGCTGATGCCCTCGGGCAGGTCATTGGCTTTCAGTACTTTCTGGAACAGATGCTGGCAGGCGATGCTGCACAAGGGCGTTTTTTCAGAAGCCTTCCAGACGCACACGTCGCCGCACACCCAGGCGATGCAGGCGTTCCACGACCATACGGCTACCGGGAAATTGAAGGCCGAAATAATGCCCACGATACCCAGCGGGTGCCATTGTTCGTACATGCGGTGGCCCGGGCGCTCGGAGTGCATGCTGAGGCCATAGAGCTGGCGGGAAAGCCCCACGGCGAAATCGCAGATGTCGATCATTTCCTGCACTTCGCCCCAGCCTTCCTGCAGGCTTTTGCCCATTTCGTAGCTGACGAGGCGCCCGAGCGGATCTTTGTACTGGCGCAGCACTTCGCCGTATTGGCGCACGATTTCGCCGCGTTTGGGCGCCGGCAGGTTGCGCCAGACGAGGAATGCCTCCTGTGCGCGGGCGATGACTTGTTCGTATTGTTCGCGGGTGGTGACGGTAACCGAACCGATCAGTTCGCCGTCGACCGGGGAGTGGCTTTGAATACTGCGGACGCTGCCGGTCAGCGATTCCTGGCCGGTCCAGGTACCCGGGTTTTTAGTTTTGAGGCCGAGTTTTTTCAAAAAATCTTTGACTTGCATGGCTGTTTAATTGGTGGGTGGTGCAAAAAGCGGCGCAAAGGTAGGCAGCCGGCGCCAGATTTTACTTCTTTGGCTTGCGGCTAAGTACACCCACTCCGAAACGATCGCCGCTGGCGCTGTCGCCGGCGAAATACCATTTTCCCTGGTAATAAAATTGCGTGTGCGGCAACAATGCCAGGGTCAGTTGCGAACCGCCGATCAGTTCGTAAGCCAGCGGATCGCCGCCCGATTTGCAATCGGTCAGCATAAGCCGGGCGTTCGGGAAACGGCCTTTGTGCCACAGCGCCCACCAGCTTTTGCCTGCGGGAATGAGGGCAGTCGATCCCGAATACCGGTAGCCGCGGTAGGTTTTTACCTCCTGGTATTTATCGATCCGGCGCACGCTGTTGACTTTCCAGGTGCTGTCGAGCCGCAACAGGGCAGCCTCCCCTGTCTCGATCTCGCCCTGTCCGTGTTCGCCCTCGGCCAGCAGCCAAGGCCGGCCGTCGGCCGTCCAGAGCCATTGGCGCAGCCAGAGATGTTCGAGCGCTGGCGAGGCGGAGGGCCCGTCGCTTCGGCAGCTCGGAAAGGCATTGCGAAGGGCGGGCGAAAGCGGTGTGTTTTGCAACAGGCTTGCCTGCACGGAGCCGGGTTCTATCTGATAAACAAAGAAGGATTCGGCCCGGTCGTAGTCTTCGTCGGAAGCCAGTCCGGCGCAGTGTATGGGTCCGCCGCCTTGCTGACTGAACAGGAGCGAGGAGATGAACTTTTTGCCTAAGCCGGGGTAGAACAGATGAAATTTGTCTTCATCCTTTTTCAAGAGCATCAGCGCGTTGATCAGCGGATTGCCGTTCGAGGTCATCAGCACGCCGGGCGGCAAATCGAGGCTTTCTCCGTTTTTTCTGTAATTATTAGGATGTGCGGGAAACAGGATGGATTGGCGGCCCGGTGCGGGGCTTATGCGCGTATAAAGGACCAAATCACCCTGGTTGCTGCAAAAAACCTCGGGTACGTCGGCGATGGTATTGAGTTCGGAGGGCCAGATGACCTCTTTTTTATACACAATGCGCAGAGAGCGGTCGAGTAGCGCGTATTTGAACAATTTACGGTCCGACCAGTACAAGGCGGTAAAATTGCCGTCGGGCGAACGGACAAACCAGCTGCGGGCAAAGGGCTCGGGGTCTTCGGGCGGGCTGAGCCAGAGCTGCGTTTCCTCGGTATCCGCCCAGTCGCCGCGCCGCAGGTCGAACAAACGGGTGTTGAAAGCATAGTATTGGTCCTGGGTATGGTATCCGAATAAAACCAGGCTGTCGTTCGAGACGGCCCAGTGAAATGTCCGGCCGGCGCCAGGTTCGAAGCCGGGCGCCGGCCGGCTTTTTTTGACCTTCCCCTGGTGATCGAGATGGACCAGCACCGGGTGAGCGGGCGTGCTGTTGCCCTGATAGTCGGTGATTTCGTCCTGCCAGCGCAGCAGATGAAAACCCTCGTAGCCCGCCCGTAGCAGGGCCATGGTGTACTGGCGTTCGGGGCTTTTGGATGCGTCGAACCATTCGAATTCGGCGGGAGATTGGGCGGATAGGGACAGGCTGCTGCAAAGCGCAAGGAGCCATCCGTAAATTTTGAAGTAGTTTGGCATGTGGAAAGCGTATTCAAAAATTAGCGTTTGAAAAATAGGCCTTCTGATTAATTCAGGTGACATGATTATTTGAATAAATCCCTGTGGACGACGAACCTGCCGTTTCGATGATTCAAGCGTCTATCCCTGACTTTAACTTTGTAGACATCCAACCTGATTATTCATGCGATTTTTCTTCTGTCTGTTCTTGTTCTTCTGCCATGCTATCGACGGTTTCGCCCAACAATCGCTGCCCGACCGGCGCCCCAAAATCGGCCTCGCCCTCAGCGGCGGGGGCGCCAAGGGCCTCGCCCATATCGGCATCCTGAAAGCAGTGGATTCGGCAGGCTTGAAGATCGATTTCGTCACCGGCACCAGCATGGGCAGCGTGGTTGGCGGCCTGTATGCCGTGGGTTATTCGGGCGACAGCATTGAAAAAATCGCGCGCCGGACCGACTGGGACGCCCTGCTGACCAACCGCACCTCCCTTCGTTCGATGATTATGGAGGAAAAGGGAGACTACGGGCGTTTTGCCGTGGAGTTGCCCCTGGTCAGGCGCAAGTTTCAACTACCTACCGGCGTGCTGGAGGGGCAGGAACTTTGGTTGCTGCTCAACAGCCTGCTATCCCCTGCCTAT
>JADZFP010000095.1 GCA_020849825.1 Saprospiraceae bacterium | reverse complement strand
TCTGCAATTGTAAAAAGAAATTTCAGCAGGGCATGACATTTCTTCCAATCTTGTTTCTCTAATTTTGCTCATTCCTTTCCCGATTTGCATGGTTTAATATCCCCAGACAGCCTGGTCAGAACGCTCTTGTTCTGAAACCAGCATTTTCCCACATATCAAATGACAGTTATGCGTTCAGTAAACCAAATTGTATTATTAATCTTCATTGCGAGTATCCCGCAGTTTTGCCTAAGGGCGCAAACAGGTTGTGAACCTGCCAGCCCGATCGCAGTGGAAGCCACGCTGTTGACGGAAAAGTCCATTCTGGCTATATTGGAAAAAGACATCTCCGGTTACACACCGACATCGACGGAGGCAGATGCTGAAATAAAAAAATGGCGCCGTTGCGAACAAGAAATTTCGACCCGGGTTGACCAGCTCAATAGCGAAAAGAAGGAACTGGGTCGGCAATTAATCGAGTTGCAGCAATTTGGAGATGTGGCAGAATTGCGAGCGCGGGTCGAAACCCTCAAAAAGAGCCGCGATGCCGCGATGAAACAACTCGGCGACAACCTCGCCACGACCCAACAACTTGGTTTGTATGTTGTAGTCCTGACAAAAGAGGACATCAATCGCGAACAAAGCGCGCTAAGGGGGCTTGCACAATCGACGCTTAACGAACGCGCCGTTGAAGACATGGGTGAAACTTTTGTTCAACGCTTGACGACCGTGGCCAGTCAGGAAGATGTAAAGGACGTTATCGAGTCTTTTACCCGGGGGGAATGCCATCCGGAGCAAGCAGAAGACAAAACTAGTTTTGATGCCGGCAACCGCTACTTCCTTTATGTGGCGCGCGTCAGCATAAAGCCGCTCACCAGCCAATTGACGCCGGGGGGCGCCGGCACTGCCACAGAATCAATGGTGTTTGATCTGGTAAACGATACGACATGGCGAAAGGAATTGATCAGGAATAAAATCAGCGATAAACACATCGCCTATATTGATTCGTTCCGGATCGCTCATATTCAACGAATTATCGATGATAACCTGAAAGAAGATCGCCGCCGCCGTAGCATAATTGAAGACGGAGAAAAAAGCCTGAAAAAAATTGACCGGGATATTCAGGAAGCGCAAGCTGATTATGATGAACGATGCAAATCAATCCGCAATATTTGCAACAACATGGGGGCGTCCTTCGCAGAGAATAACCCTGAACAGAGCATTGGTTTTTTGCGAGACAACCTTGTTGAACAAATCAGGAAAAAAGAGCAGGACATATTGAGGGCCAAAGAACAACAGATATTTTGGGAGGAAGAGACCGTGCCCGTGAACAACAGTCCGACAAAAGACCTCACACCCAATGTAATCAGTTTGGCCAAAAAACTGGAAAACCGTTACCAGTCATCCGAAAAAATTGAATCCTACGTCAAAGTTGACGGGCTGGCGGTCACCGATTACAAACAGGTTCGGCAAATTCAGCTTAACCGGCGGATACAAAAGGTCTGGATTTACCCTGTCGGGCAAAAAGATGGATATCGATTGTTGATAGGTGTTCGATTTGAAATTTATACGGGAAATGCAAAAACCAGCGAAATTGTAGTGGTGGGCGATTCGGACCGCGACGGGGTCAAGGATGATATTGATAAATGTCCCACAGAGCCCGGCGAATCCCGCTGGGCCGGTTGCCCTGACAGCGACGGTGATTCGGTACCTAATCATCTCGATGAATGCCCTTTCCATGAAGGAACTCTACCCAATGGCTGCCCAGAAGTAGCGCCTGGTTTTGTTTATGTACAAGGCGGGACATTTTATATGGGCGACTTGTTTGAAGACGACCCTTCGGATGAATACAAGCCGCACCTGATCACCGTCAGTGATTTTTGGATGTCCGGTACCGAAGTTTCCTACGACGAGTTCGACCGGTTTTGCAAGAGCACCGATCGCCGCAAACCCAGGGATGAATTTGGTCGTGCCACAAGGCCTGCGGCTTTTGTCAGCTGGTATGATGCAGTTGAATTTTGCAATTGGTTAAGCATGCAACACGGGCTTACTCCCGTGTACCAGATCGATAAAAAGAATGATGATCCCGGAAATCGAAACGAAAAAGGCAAACGGCGCAAGGGTGACGACCCCTACAAGTGGACGGTAAAATGCATCTGGGAGGCTGACGGGTATCGACTGCCTACCGAGGCAGAATGGGAATTTGCGGCGCGTGAAAGAGGCGATAAAAAAAGATTCGGCAATGGCCAGAACGAAGCAGACCCGCTGGTCATGAATCTGAAAACTTGTTCCGCTTCTGCCGACTATTTTATTTGCAACAACAATGTGAAACACGAAGGCACCCGCCCGGTCGATTTTTTCAAGTCCAATGCCCTGCGCCTTCACAATATGTCGGGGAACGTGGCTGAATGGTGCTGGGATTGGTACGAACCGCTGTATTACAGCAATATTGACTATTACAGCGGTGGAGACAGGGACCCCCATGGCCCAAGAGAAGGAACTAACCGGATTGCAAAGGGCGGCGATTTTGAGAATAGTCCCAACTTCGGCCGATCGGCCGAACACACATCCTATCCGCCCGCCACAGAGGAAGCGTATGTTGGTTTTCGCGTTGTAAGAGCGCCGAAACGCAAAATAACGCCTCCCGGTTACAAAGGCTAAGCCGATCAGAGCAGGGTAAGTATCGGCAATACCCAACGACCAACCTTCGCGGCGCCATCCAAAAAGCGTTTGAACCCCGCTTTTTTGGAAGTTTTTACCCTGATGACGCCATCACTGCCCTGAACCGCGTCGATCAGCTCGACCCCTTTTTGCCAGTTCAAATCGTGGGCCAGGTCACTGGCCATATTGACATACTGTACATTATTACCCAAAATATCCTGGTAGGTTGAGGAATAATCAAACAGAAGATTGCCTTCTTCATCCATCATGACCGGGAAAAGGGATGGCGTAAATTTTCCATCTTTGAATTGAAGAACATACCTGTTCTGATCTACGGGCAGTGATGAAACCTCGCCCAAATCCGGCGACTTCGAGCTGCGCATTTCTGCCCCCGGCGCTGTCTGGGTATCGGTTTTTACTATTTTGCTTCTCACAACAGGCTGCATAGCCGAAGCGAGGCTGTTGGAGCCGTAGAGCGGCATTCGGATCGTTACCGTTACCGCATCACTATCAACTTTGGCCTTCCCGACGGGCAGTGCGTTGGAAATCACCCCGGCGACCCTGGACCGGACAGTATCGCTGTCTGTCACCAGATTGACCACGGTCGTATTGCGATAGACCTGTACTTTCTGGGTAATCTCTAGCAGATTGGCTCGCGCAACGGCCAAAGCACCTTTACGGGCCAGTTCGACGGCTTGGCGTTCGTTGGGATACTTGACACGGTCGATGATGGTAAAACCGCTGGCTTCAACATATTGCTCCGTCCAATTGATCAGACCGTTGTCGAACTCCTGAACAAGTGGCTGGCTCTGCTGGGCAAAAAGCGGGGAAGAAAGGGCGAGGCATACTCCCAAAAGGAGAAAAAAAACTGTTTTCATTGGATTCATATTGAGTTAATTAACCATGGTCAAAATCCATTCATCCTTCCACCAGCGTCCCCACCGCTTCTCCGGCCACGATACGTTTCAGGTTGTCGGGCGAATTGATGTCGAAGACGATGATGGGCATATTGTTTTCCTGGCAGAGTGTAAAGGCGGTCATGTCCATCACTTCGAGGCCCAGGCTGATGACTTTGGCGAAGGTCAGTTTGTCGAATTTGACGGCGTGGGGGTCTTTTTCGGGGTCGGCGGTATAGATGCCGTCGACGCGGGTGCCTTTGAGGATCACGTCGGCGCTGATTTCGTTGGCGCGCAGGGCCGCTGCGGAATCGGTGGTGAAGTAGGGGTTGCCGGTGCCGGCGGCGGCGATCACGACGCGGCCTTTTTCCAGGTGGCGGATGGCACGGCGGCGAATGTAGGGTTCGGCCACGTTTTCCATTTTCAGGGCGGTCATCAGTCGGGTGTACACGCCGATGCTTTCCAGCGCGCTTTGCAGGGCCAGACCGTTGATGACGGTGGCGAGCATACCCATATAGTCGCCCGTGACGCTTTCGATTCCGGCCCCTTCCGACTGGATGCCCCGGAAGATGTTGCCGCCGCCGATGACCACGGCAATTTGCACACCCATTTCGTGTAACTCTTTGATCTGGCGGGCATAGTGCTGCAACATGTCGGCTTCGATGCCGAATTTTTGGCGACCCATGAGGCTTTCGCCCGAAAGTTTAAGCAGGATGCGACGATAGCGTAGTTTGCTCATTGGAAACAAGAACGTTTGACAGGAAAGAAACGGGCGGGCGATTAGCACGGCAAAGGTCGAAAAAAAATGCGGCAAGCCTTTGCCGGGCTGCCGCATTTCAGGTGACAAATTTTTTTCCGCCCTGATTATTGCGCGAAGCGCGCGTCGCGCAAAAACGTTTCGTCGGTCAGGGTATTTAAAAACGCGATCAATTGCGCCTTTTCCGCTGTGCTGAGCGGAATACCGAGCGTGCCGTCCGATTGCCGCAGGAGCGGGTCGAGCGTGGGCGAATCTTTTACGCCGCCGCCGGCATAGTGATCCAGCACGCTTTCCAGGGTTTTGAATTTGCCGTTGTGCATGTAGGGAGCCGTGGCCGCGACATTGCGCAACGAGGGCACGGCAAATTTGCCGATGTCTTCACTGAACGTGCTCACTTCCGCCCGGCCCTTGTCGAGGCTGAAATCGTCGATGACGCCGTTGTTGCGAAACGACTGGTCGGTGAATAAATCGGTGGCGTGGCAAGCGGCGCATTTTTGCTGAAAAACTGCCAGCCCTGCCAGTTCTTCCACACTCATTTCACCACCCGGCTCTTTCCTGACGTAGTGATCGTAGCGGCTGTCGGCGCTCACCAGCATGGCCATAAATTGCGACATGGCTTGTAAAAAACGCGCGGTATTTACTTCCTCCGAGCCGAAAGCCTCGCGGAACAAGCCCGGGTATTCCGGGTGGTTGCGGAGTTTTTCGAGCACGACGTCCGGACTTTCATCCATTTCCACCGGATTCTGGATCGGATTCAGCGGCACCAGGTCGAGGTTGGGCACGCCGCCATCCCAGAAAAAGCTCGTCCGCCAGAGCATGTTTTGCACCGGCAACGCGTTGCGTTTGCCAAACAGGTTGTCGATCCCGTGGCTGGTCGGGTGGTCGGGATGGGTGAATGCCGCGAACGAAATATGGCAATCGGCGCAGGCAATGGTGTTGTCGCGGGAAAGAATCGGGTCGTAAAACAGTTTTTTCCCCAATGCAAAGCCGGCCTCCGTCACCGGGTTGGCCGAGAGGTCGTACGCCGGCTGCGGGAAATTGGAAGGCAGTTGGGGGCCGACAAACGGCTCTTTTTTATCTTCTTTTTCACAGGATGAAAGCAGGAGTGCCAACAGGGCGCCTGTGAGTAAAATCTTGTTCATGGTCGTTGTTTTAATGAAGCACCACCTTACGCTCGCCGTGCCAGTCTTTGCCTTCGATGCGGACGACATAGTTGCCGGCGGAGAAATGGGCGGTGCTCAACGTGATTAGATTGACGCCGGGCGACAGGTGTTCGTCCTGTTGCAGCACGAGTTTGCCGTCGGCCGACCAAAGACTGATCCGTGCCTGCTCGCCGTACAAGGTGCGCAGGCGCAAATGCAGGTCGTCGGCCGTCGGGTTGGGGGCGACGTCGAGGGTGAATTGCGGCAAGGGGCCGCCTGTATCGGAAACCTCCTGCACCAGGTTGTTGCGGCTCACGAGCCAGAGATCCGGGTCGAAGACGAGTTCGGTGGGGCTGAAATCGAGCTGTGCCGTAAACACCTGGCCGCTGTACGTATGCGGCAGTACCAGGGTGGTGTCGTGCACGCCGTCGGTCAGCCGGACCGGCACCGGCATTTCGAAGAAAGAAACGGAGGGGTGCGAGGGTGTTTGCTCCAGTTTGATGGTGACCAGCGCCGAGGGCGATTTGGACCAGCTGACGTCGTAGGAGGGGTAGCCCTGGCCGTAGAACCAGTCGGCAAAAAACGCATCGAGATTTTTACCAGAGCTGGCTTCCAGATGCGCTTTCAGATCGGCGGTGCGGGCGTAGCGGTAAGCCAGGGCCGGGTCGTCGACGTAGTTGCGCACGCCGGCGAAGAAAGCGCTGTCGCCGCTTACCCAGCGGAGCATGTGGAGCAGCATAGCGCCTTTGGCATACGAGAGCCGGCCGCTGAAAATGCGCCCGACGCTGGTGGTGTCATTGACCCACACCGATCCGTCGGGCTGGCTGGTTGCCGAACTGATTCGCGCCGATTTGAAATTATACCATTGCTGGGGCGCCAGGTATTCATAGCAAAGGCCGCTGAGGTAGGTAGCGAAGCCCTCATTGAGCCAGATGTCTTCCCAGGAACCGCAGGTGACTTTATCGCCAAACCAGTGGTGGGCGAGTTCGTGGGCCAGTAATTCGTACCCGAAATTGCCCACAAAAGTCATGGTCTGGTGTTCCATTCCGCCGCCCCAGCCGAACTGGGCGTGGCCGTATTTTTCATCCTGAAAAGGATAGAGGCCAAACAGTTCGTTGTACAACTGCATGTGTGCGGCATTCGCCGGAATCATGGACTGTGCCACGGCCAGGTTTTCAGGGTAGATGTAGTTGACCATCAAGGTGGTATCGCTGCCGTACGGCACCTCGATATTGAAGGTGGCATAATCTGTCACCGCCATACAAACGAGGTAGGCCGCGATGGGATAGCGGTGTTTCCAGTGCGCCGTGGTAAAGCCGCCGGCAGTCACTTCGCCTTGCAAAAGGCCGTTGCTGGCCGGGTGGTTGCCTTCCGGTACGGTGATGAAAATATCGATGGAGTCGATCTTGTCGGTCAGCGATTGTTTGCAGGGCCACCATTCCATGGCGCCATAAGGTTCGGAGAGCGTCCAGAGGACGGGTGTGCCGCTGTGTTGGTTCACTTCAAATGAGCCGAACCCCGTGGAAGTTGGTTCGCCCTGATAAAAAAAGGTGATGGAGTCGGGCAACAATGCAGGCAGGGCCTGATTGAACTCGACGGTGAGCAGATCGCCATTGTGGGCGAACGACAGTGGTGCGCCGTGGTACAGGATGCTGTCCATGGTCAGGGCTTCTGAAAAATCGAAATCCAGGCTGGTCAGCGTTTCCGCCGGTTCGAAGATGGTGGTAATTTCTCCCTGGATATACCGCACGGCCGGGTCGACCGTCCAGTGAACGCGACAGTAGCGGATGTCGCTTCGGTTGTCGGCGCTGTTCAGGCCGCTGCGCGGCTGGGCATGGTGGCGCAGCCAATGCGCTTTTTCAGATTCGACGATGGGGTCGAGCGGGTCGGAAACCTGGGCCGCCAGGCTCAGCGGGAAGGCGAGCAGGGCCCAGAGGAGCAACTTGGATTTCATTACTGACCGGATGAGGAGGTGAGAAATTCTTGCGGATTGGCGGCAAACTCTTCTTTACACGAAGCATTGCAGAAGCCATAAACCTTTCCCTGATAATGGGCGGTGTCGGTCACGCTGGCATCTACTTTCATGCCGCAAACGGGGTCGGTGTCGGAGGCCAGCGCCACGGTTTCTGCCTTGGGAGTTGAGCCCGATTGGGGTTGTGACGGTTGCTGGCAGGAGGCAAGGGCAAATACGAGGGCAAAAAGGCTCAGAAAAACACGAAATTTCATAATAACTGTATTTAATAAGAACAAGAAAAATGACACGGATGCAGGACTGTCGGGTGGGTTGTTTTGGTGTAAAATACTGCAAAAATGGTCAATACTGCATATCCGGTCAAACTGGAGGGCAGCGTATCTAAAAAAGGAATACGCCACAGCGAGGGTAAAAGGCGCGGGCAGCATTGCGCCGCCCGGCCAACTTATCAAATAAAAAATTCAACTTCAGTGGTTGTGGACATGGTCGATGGAGAACATGTCGGCGTAGTTGTCGGCCACCGTTTTGGAATACGGACCGGCGTGCGAGGTCGGGTTGGCGGCTACGCTGATGTTGGTCGGGTTGGTGAACATTTCCAGTACATCCACATACATGTGAACGTGCGGCGCTTCGCTGTTCTCCCGTACCTCTGCTGCTTCGTGCGGTGCGTCGAGGTGTACCTCTTTGAGGTTGTTGAGCGTCGGGCTGTTGAAACCGCCGAACAAACCGGTGTGGTACTGGAAGATACGCTGGCCGGTGCTCGGCTCAACCGGCGCCTGCGGGGAGGTGCCTTCCACTTTGACAAAAATGTAGCCGGCATTCCAGCTCCAGTACATGCCGCTGGCCGCACCGGCGGGGTCCAGGTCGCCGGTGCGCTCGCTCACGGGGCTGACGCTTTTGGCGCTGTCGACACCGATCATAAAGTGAATGTGCGAGTAGTCGCCGGCGGGGATGTTGGTCAGCGTGATTTCGCGGGAGTCCGCGTCGTCGCCGTTGCAGAGGAAATAGCAGTCGTCTTTGGGCACAACGTATTCCGTGCCATCGGTGGAGACGAGCACGAAGTTGCTGACGAAGTAGTTGAAAGTGCTGAAATTGACGGTTTCGCCGGCGGCATTGACGTAGTCTTTGCCGAATACCAGTGTTTCGTCGCCGGCGCGGTTTTCAAATTCGATCACCACGTCGCCGAATCCGGTCGGAGTGGGATCGGGTTTAGTGTCGTCTTTACAGGCAGGCAGGGCCGTGAGCAGGAAGAGGGCCAGCAGGGGGAAAAGAAGTTTTTGCATGATAAATAATAGAAATGGTTAAAAAATGTAGTTAATCGTTGCCATCCAGCGGTTTCGGGCGTCGATGGCGCCGTCGCCGAGGTTTTCATAAACAGGTATCTGATAAGTGAATCCAATGGAGAAACGACCAGTATAGACTTCCAGGCCGCTGGTTGCGAGCGTTACGAGTCCGCCGGTGTTATCTACCGTTTCGCCTTTATCACGGTTGGGTTGCGCGTAATCGCTGAATACGCCCAGGTTGGGTAACAGGGTAAATGGGCCTATTTTGTTCCAGTAGAAGATTTTGGCCGAGCCGCTCAGGCGGTTGCCAAAGCGGTATTCGTCGTTGTTGGCGGTATTAAGGCGGGCAATACCGTCGGTGCTCAGGCCCCAGGCGCCTTTGCGCAGGGTATATGCCGCCGAAATCATAAAGTCGGTACTGCCCGTACCGGGCTGCATATTGGGGTGTATCAATTCGCCTTCGGTGTTGTACAGGGTATGTTTGCCAGTGGGTAATTTGAGCCCGCCACCCAGGGTGAGCGTATGGCGCCACGACCTGCGCAGGCTGTCGCCGCTGTCGAATACAATATAATTGGCGAGCACGGAGACGTCGCCTATGCCTTGCGTATGAATCGGGAGGCCGTGCTCTGTGCGTTGAAAATCGTGGTACGGCGCCAGTGCCAGTATTTGCACGCGTTGCCAGGGATAAAAACGGGCCAGCAGGTCGATTGTGCGGAACTGTTCATCCGTCACATCGTCGCCGGCCAACAGCGCGGCACGGGTATGTGAAGAATTGAACTGTTGCTCCGACCAGCGCAAGCCGATAAAATGCCGGTGAAACTGGGGTAAAATACCAAAGTAATTACCCCCGATTGAACACCCGCAAACGTCGCAGGCCGACATTGAAGGCATGAATGCCAACAAGGCCACTGCGATAAACAGTGTTCGCATACAATTGAATTGTTAGTCTTGAATAATGGATAGCAATGACCCTCCACGTCGTCGTACAGACAACAGGATCGTCAGCAATGAAATGTGCTTTCGGAGATCGCGCTCCTTTGCCCGATGCTGATCAGGGCTTGGCGATGAAATGCACCGTCTTGGTCGTCGTGTGCGCACTGTGATCTTCCACCACAACCGTAAGCGTCATCGGGGTGTCGCCCGACAAACCGGTGAAAGTGTGCAAGTGCTCGAAGTGAAACTCGATTTCATCGTGTACCGTCGGTTCTTCTTCAAAAACCACGGAGCCGTCGGAATCGCGGGTCACTTTGACCGACATTTCGTGCAGGCTTTCATCGGTCACTTCCAGATGAATATCCAGTGTGCCGGTATAGCTGGCGCCTTCCGCGGGGCTGGTAATCGTCAATACCGGCGCTTCGGTGTCCTGATCATCATCGTGGCTGTGTTCGTCTTTGCAGGAAGGCATGGAAAGGGCAGCAAAAAACAGAGCAGCATAAGCTGCGAAGAGATATTTTTTCATGATAGAAATGGCTGTTTTAATCGAATCTCAAATGCATGAACGGTTGTATCGGTCGGCTCCCCGAAAGAGGGCGACAATACAAACATTGATGCTACACGAATCTTGACGGTGCAGTGGATTCAAACAGCCGGCGGTCGGAAAACGCCGAACAGGTGAGCAGGGGCGCAGTATGCCGTGAAAGGATGGAAATCGGCTTTCTCGATTTGTACGGCGCCATTGATCTGCAATGGCATGGGAGCCTCCCAGAACACTTGCAGATCTTTGCCGTTGCGAAAGCCGTCGGGCAGGATCGGGGCACTTTTGTCAGTGTCCGATTCGGAAGCCTGTACCTTTTTTTTGAGTTGGCACTTGCCGTCGCAGTGGAGCTTCGGCCGGTTTTTATTCTCGCAATGTTTCATGTAAACGGCCTTATTCCATTGATAATGAACAACCCAAGCGGTCCGGACAAAAGCCTGACCCAGCATGGCGAACATCAAGAATATGGCGAATAGCCGTTTCATAATCAATCCCAAAGTTACGAAGTACTCCTAAGCAAGTGGTAGTGATTATTGTCAGCTTTCGACAGAATGTTCAGCATTTATTCATCGACATGCAGTTTTCGGTACAGGGATGCACCGAGGATGCGTTCGCCATCGGCTGTCATCATTTTGGTGACGACCATTTCAGCGTCGCCCGACCGGTGTCGTTCAAACATGATTTGTTGTTCTACGATTTCAAGCGGGCTCGACAAATGAGCCGTGACCGTGTGTTCGGTGAGGGAAAAGGAAAACATCACGGGGTGTTGAAAAGGATTCAGAAAACGATAGTCTTTATACCCGTATACTACCGTGGCATCGGCGCCCAGTGGAGCGTATCGTTCTTCTTCCCTGTAAATGTCGATGGAATGGGCATGGCGTTCGAGAATCTGCAATCCGGCGCGGAGCGACAATTGGTATAGCAGCCCGGACACCTGACACAGCCCGCCGCCGATGTCTTCGCCCAGTCGGCCGCCAATGATGTTGCGGGAGGGCAAAAAGCCGCGTTTTGCCGTTGGAGGCCCCACTGCTTTCCAGTAAGAAAATATCTGGCCAGGTTGTACGACCACGTTTGAAATGCGTTCGCAGGCCAGGCGGATATTGTGTCGTTTGTTACTTAGTGTTGGACCCGGCAGTATGGGTTGGGTGATCGACAGGCAAGCGGGCCAGTCTGGCAGGCTATCCGGTTGCGCCCGAGCCATTCTGGGCAGGTTTCCGTTAAGGCTGTCGTTCAGTGCCCGTTGGGTAAGCCTTATGTGGCGTTTAATGGTTTTCCAAAGGCTCATTTTTTCTTCAGACGGATCAAAAGGTACGATGCCCATTCCTTACAAAAGGAGCGACAAAACAGGCGGTCGAGCGGTAAAAGAGCCGGCCGCAGCCAGGCGGGCAGGCGGTGAACGGGCAAGAAAAGAATGCCGTTTACGGCATCGATCTCCCACTTGTTTCCAGCCATGGCCCGCCATTGGTTGAGCGAAAATGCGTTGGAGCCATGCCAGTTGGCGTCGTGATGGCCGCCGGTTAGTTTTCTTCTTTTTAATGAAGGGAAATCGAGGATAAAACGACCGCCGGGGCGTAATACACGGTGGACTTCATTCAGCACGGCGCAGGTTGGTTCCGGGTTGAGGTGCATGATAAAGTGGAGGGAGAAGACGGCATCGAAGCTGGCGTCGGGGAACGGCAAACTGGTTGCGTCGCCGTGTACAAGGCGTTTTTCCGGATGTTTTTTCCGGGCTTCCGCGATCATGTTGGGGCTAATGTCGAGCCCGGTTCCTGCCAGGTCGAGCATACGGCCGGTACCGCAGGCCAGGTCGAGGGTGTGTTCGGGCGGGCACCCGTGCAGGAAGTGTTGTAGTACCGGGCGTTCCTGGGCATGCAGGAACTGGCCGTAGCTGTTGCCGAAACGGGATTGATCGTATTGGCCGGCAAGTTGTTCGTAATAGGCAGGTATGTTTTCCATTGGTACAGGCATTGGCGGGGCAGTGCCGGTAGCAAAAGTAAACGCCACCCGGGAAATTTGCTCCCGGGTGGCGCTGTAGTCGTCTGTAGCCCCAAGCATCAGGTTGGGGATAAAGAATCTGAATTATGGTAACGAACGTTTATTTGCCCGATCCACAGTGTTTCGTAGCCCTGGGCAAACGGCCGTTTTTTACAGTGCGACGTGTTTGAAGCCCGTGACCGTCAGGTCTTTATTCAGGCTTTGCAGGTATTGCTGTACGGTTTGGTCGCCGTTTTTCACAAATTTCTGGCTAAGGAGGGTGCTCTCCTGGAAGAATTTGTTGAGGCGGCCGAGCGCGATTTTCTCGAGCATGTCTTCGGCTTTGCCTTCGTTGCGGGCCAGTTCTTTGCCGATTTCGATTTCTTTCTCGACGATTTTCGGATCGACATCGTCTTTGGAGACCGAAACCGGGTTCATGGCAGCGATTTGCATGGCCACGTTGCGGCCGGCTTCGTCCTGGCCGGTCTGGTTGAGGGCAACCAGTACCGAACGCTTGTTATTGGAGTGGTTGTAGGTCAGTACCGAAGCGCCTTCGATGTGTTCGTAGCGTCCGAGTTCGATTTTTTCACCGATTACGCCGTTTTGTTCGCCTACTTTTTCAGCGATGGTCACACCCGGTTCGAAGGGCAGGGCGAGCAGGGCTTCGAGCGACTCGGGGAAGTTGGCGAGTGCGATATCGGCCATTTTCTGCGTCATGGCGATGAAGTTATCGTTGCGGGCCACGAAGTCGGTTTCGCAGTTGAGTGCCACAACGATACCGCGGGTGTTGTCGGCGTTGGTTTGGGCGATAACGACGCCTTCACGCGCTTCGCGGTCTTCGCGTTTGGCCGCTTTGGCGATGCCTTTTTTGCGGAGCACGTCAACGGCGCCTTCAAAGTCGCCGATGGCTTCTTCGAGGGCTTTTTTGCAATCCATCATACCTGCGCCGGTCATTTCGCGCAGTTTTTGAATATCGGCGGTGGAAATTTTTACTTCGCTCATTTTGAATGAAAATTAGACTTTAGGGAAATCGCCGGGCAGTTTTTGTACTGTCACGACGTGTCGGAAGTTTGAAGGGGTCAAACTGCAAATTTGAAAACGCGAAAATCGGGTCTTCAAGCGGTTTGTAATGGAGGGCAAAAGTGAAGTTATGATTAAGCCTTGCGCTTTTGCCCTCCGGTCGTTCGCCCGGAGCTTCCGATGGCCCGGCGGCGAACTGGAATAAATTATGCTTCGGCAGCAGGAGTTTCGTCTTTCTCCGAGCCTTTGATCGCTTTGCGCTCTTCGAGGCCTTCGCGGATGGCTTCGACGAGGTAATTGGTGATATAAGCGATGGCTTTGGATGCGTCGTCGTTGCTCGGGATGGCAAAATCGACCAGGGTCGGGTCCGAGTTGGTATCCACCATGCCGAAGGTTTTGATATTCAGTTTGCGGGCTTCGGCGAGTGCGAGGTGCTCGTGGTGAATATCAACGATGAACACAGCGGAGGGCAAGCGGTTGAGGTCGGCGATACCGCCCAGTTGCTTGTCCATTTTGTGGTGTTCGCGGCTCAACGTCAGGCGTTCTTTTTTGGTGATGCTGGTGAGCGTGGTGTCGGCCAGCATACGTTCGATGTTGTTCATCTTCTTGACCGATTTGCGGATGGTCATGAAGTTGGTCATCATACCGCCCAGCCAGCGTTCGGTCACGAAGGGCATGCCTACGCTTTCGGCAGCTTTCTGCACGATGTCGCGGGCTTGTTTTTTCGTGGCAACGAAGAGGATTTTCTTGCCGCTTTTGGCCATGGCTTTCATGGCGGCAGCAGAACGCTCCAGGCATTCGGCCGTGCGGTTGAGGTCGATGATGTGTACCCCTTTGTGCTCCATAAAGATATAGGGCGTCATCTTGGGGTTCCATTTTTTGCGCAGGTGACCGAAGTGGCAGCCGGCGTCGAGAAGTTCTTTATACGTGGGCTTTTGCATAGTTCAAAAGCAGAGTTTGAAATTTGAAAAATGAATCTGAAAACAGATTGTCAGGCGTTTTTTGCGGTGTAAAAACTGAAAAAACAGCCCTGAAACCGGATTTCCATTAACGTTTGGAGAACTGGAAGCGCTTGCGTGCTTTCGGCTTGCCGTACTTTTTGCGTTCGACGGCGCGGCTGTCGCGCGTGAGGTATTTTTTGTCTTTCAGCGGTTTTTTGAACTCTTCGTTCAGTTTCACCAGGGCGCGGCTGACACCCATGCGGATGGCTTCGGCCTGACCTTTGAAACCGCCACCGCGGACGTTGATTTTGAGGTCGTAGATATTTTCGGTACCGACGACGGCGAAGGGATCCACCACATTGTGCTGTACGTGCACTTGCGGGAAGTACTCGCGATAGTCTTTGCCGTTGACGACGATATTGCCTTCCCCTTTCATCAGGTAGACGCGGGCGACGGCAGTTTTACGGCGCCCGATGGCATTGATCATTTCCATATTTTACTATGACGGATTGTGCGAATGAGTGAATGTGCGATCAGATCGCAAGGGTTTCGGGTTTTTGAGCAGCGTGCGGGTGCTCGGCGCCGGCGTACACAAAAAGTTTTTTGTGCATCTGGCGGCCCAGTTTGGTCTTGGGCAACATGCCTTTCACGCCGCGCTCGAGAATGCGGATCGGGTGCTTTTCCAGCATCTCTTCGGCCGTGGTCAGTTTCAGACCGCCGGGGTGCAGCGAGTAGTTTTTGTATTCTTTCTGGGCGAATTTTTTGCCCGTGAAACGCACCTTGTCGGCGTTGATCACGATCACATAGTCGCCAGTGTCGTCGTGCGGGGTGAAAGAGGGCTTGTTTTTGCCCATCAGAATGGCAGCGATCTGGGCGCACAGACGGCCGACTACCTTGTTCTCGGCGTCGATGACGTACCACTTGCGATTGCCCTGCATCTCCAGGCTGCTGACCGATTTGGTCCGGTAACTCAGCGTATTCATTGTCGCGTCGGTTGTGTGTTGAAAATGGTAAAAAATGAAGCCCCGCTAAGGGGGCTTTTTCAAAAGCGGACGCAAAGGTAAGGCGAGTTTTCCCGGCAGACAAGGAATCGCGAAAGATTTTCGAGGCGAATTGATCTAACTGATTGATAATCAGCTAAAATTTTGACCGGCTTTTTAAAAATAAATTTTAGCAAGGGTGAAAATTGCACTGAAAATCAGGCAATTGCGACAATTGCTCGCTTCGGCTGTTCCGCGCCTCTCCGGCGAGCCGGTTTTTTATTCGTCAGGCTGCAAGTTGC
>JADZFP010000094.1 GCA_020849825.1 Saprospiraceae bacterium | reverse complement strand
TTCGGCATAAGCTTCGCGGGCTGAAATGCGTTGTATAGGAGCAGACATGATGTTGTGCGTTTTATTGGTAACAAAGAATAAAAATCCGACTTTTCATTGACAAAGGTACTTTATATACCAAATTGTATTGTAATCGCAGAATCATAATTTTGCCTCATTTTGAAATTCAATATAAAAAAAGCGGCTTTTGCCACTCGGGCTAAAACCGCTTTGCAGAAATGTGTATCTGCCAAATAAAAGTCTGATTTCAGATGCGCACTTTCCGGCGCTCATCATTCGGCAATCGAAAATAACACCCAAAACGACACCGCGATACCGATGGCAAAGATGTAGAGCATGTATCCCAAACCATAGGTCAGCAAAGCTTTGAAGGCGCCCCAAATGCGATTTTGGGGTTTGAAAAACTGAATATACCCCCAAACAAAAAAGACCAGATACGGAAGAATCCCCAATATTCCGGACCAGGGGTTGGTCGGGTCTTGTTTGGTCAACTGCAGGATCGGCATAACCGGGAAGTACACAATCATACAGCCAGACATCATGTAAAGGTTCAGCACCAAATGTTCGGCATAATTCTCTCCTGATTTTCGAAATAATAATTTGGAAACCAGCGCCAGGAACGGAATCAAACCGGTCATTACGAGCGACATGTGAGAAAACAACCAGGTAATCAGTTGTTGCACCTGCTGGTTCTCCTGAAAATCCTGCCCGGTCTGCTGGTTCATCCCTCGTAAAAACAGCTCTTTATCAAACACCAACAGCGAGATTGCTGTTACTACAAAAAGAAAATTCAAGGGCTTGGCGTAATCTATCCGTTTGCCGTCGAGGTATTCGCGCACCATGATGCCGGGCCCTGTGACCAACCGGCGTACGGTGTAGAAAAAGCCCTTGTCCCAGGGAACCAGTTTTTTTAACAGGTCTTTGAACAGGTCCCGGGTAACAATACGGCGGGTACTGGCTTCCTGACCGCAATTGGAGCAGTATTTGCCATCGAGCGGCGCCTCGCAGTTTTTACAAGCAGACATAGTACAAACAGGCTTTTGAAACAACTTACCTTCGCGCCAAATATATTTGAACCACCACACTGCATTTCATGAAAGAAGTATTTATTGTTGCCGCTGTTCGCACCCCGATCGGAAGTTTCGGCGGCGCCCTGGCCAATGTAGGCGCCACCCAACTGGGCGCTGCGGCCATTAAAGGCGCTCTGGCGCAGGCAGGCATCCAGCCCGACCAGGTAAACGAAGTTTTGATGGGCAACGTCGTCAGCGCCAACCTCGGCCAGGCGCCGGCCCGCCAGGCCGCCCGCTTTGCCGGCCTGCCCGACCATGTTCCCTGCACCACGATCAACAAAGTGTGTGCCTCGGGCATGAAAGCCATCACCTTCGGCGCGCAATCCATCATGCTGGGCCTCAACGACATCGTCGTAGCCGGCGGCATGGAAAACATGTCGCAGATCCCGTACTACCTGCCCAATGCCCGCTGGGGATACAAATACGGCAATGCCGAACTCGTCGACGGACTTGCAAAAGACGGCCTTACCGATGTGTACAACCAGAAAGCTATGGGCGTATGCGCTGACGCAACGGCCGTGAAATACGGCATCAGCCGGGAAGCGCAGGACGCCTTTGCCATCGATTCGTACCAGCGTGCAGCCGCCGCAACCGACGCGGGCATGTTCCGCACCGAGATCGTACCGGTCGAAATTGCCCAGAAAAAAGGCGACCCCCTTCAAATCACGACCGATGAGGAGTACAAAAAGGTAATGTTCGACAAAATCCCGGGACTGCGCCCGGCCTTCACGCCCGACGGCACCGTAACGGCCGCCAACGCCAGCACCATCAACGACGGCGCAGCCGCGCTGATCCTGGCCAGTGCTGAAGCCGTTCAACGCTATGGCCTGAAACCTGTGGCTAAAATCCGCGGATTCGCCGACGCCGAACAAGCGCCCGAGTGGTTTACCACTTCGCCCACCATCGCGGCGCCCAAAGCGCTCAAAATGGCCGGCCTGCAAGCCAGCGACATCGATTTTTACGAAGTCAACGAGGCGTTTTCGGTGGTCACCCTTGCCTTTGAACAGGAAATGGGTATTCGCCACGACCAAACCAACGTATTCGGCGGCGCTGTATCGCTGGGCCACCCGCTGGGCGCCTCCGGTGCGCGTATCGTAACCACGCTCAACAACGTTTTGCACCAAAAAGACGGCTCGCTGGGCCTGGCCGCCATCTGCAACGGCGGCGGCGGCGCCACGGCCCTGGTGATTGAACGGGTGTGAGTTTGAGATAAAAACGCTGATAAAAGGCGAAGTCTGGAAACGGGCTTCGCCTTTTGTCTTTATGGCTTTTGTCAACCTTTGGTTAAATAGCCCCGAAATCGCCCTAAAAACGGTTTTTCGTTGAAAGTTTGTCACAGCGCAAATTCTTTTTCCACCCGAACCCGTTCACTTATGACAAAGCCTCGCCTGTTTCCGCTTGTCCTGCTCCTCCTTGCCGGATTCCTGACTTTACCTGCCGCCACAGATCTTTCCGCCCAAAACTGCCCTTACATTTTCTACTGGGGCACCGTGCAAAGCCGGTTCACGTTCGATGAAGCGAAGGGCCAATACAACGGTGTAATCAACAGCTCTCTCGACGAAATGAGCAAGGCCATCGATCGCGCACCGAGAATGTGGGACGGGCAGGCTTTGCAACCAAAATGCAGTTTTCAGCTGGATACTTTGTCGGTAAAAAGCGATTACCATAACCCGGAGCTGTACGCAGCCTGCCAGCCGGCGTTGCTGACTTTTTCGAAGCAATGGAACGACACAACGGTTGTTGTACTTCGCGATTTGTTGTTGCCCGATGGCAAAACAGGTACTGTTTCCATATATTTTTCACGCAAGGAAGAATTAAGGCTATTCTCGGCGCGCGATCGTCAGAATTCGGGGCGCCTGCCTTTAAATACAGAGGGCCGTATTATGACCAACAACGACGCCATTTTGCAGTGGAGCACCGAACGTTTCGACGCCAACGCGCGGGAGTTTTTTACCATCGATGAATTCTGGAGTATCGTTGAAGCCGAGCCTTTATTGTTTTTCAAAGACAATCGCATTCTGCGCCCCGACGCCTGGGCTTTTACCCATCGCACACCTTCCGGAATGCATCAGTATCCGGACAATTCCGGCAAAGAAAAACACTACACCTTGCAACAAATGCGCACGCAACTGCGCAATATGGAATCGGAAATCCGGGAAGGAACCGGCTTGTATTTTTACACCTGGGATACCTCGTCACTGAACAATCCACCGCGGATGGATACCATCAGTTTTCCTGAGTTGTTTCGCGGAGGATATCCGTTGGTCCAGATGAGCGACGGAACGATCGTTTTTGCCCATGAATACGGCCGCATTCAGGTCGCCAATATTGTCATTGTACCTGACGGCGACCCCCGCTTGCCTTTGCGCGGCTCGCAACGCAAAAATTTCAAATTTCA
>JADZFP010000093.1 GCA_020849825.1 Saprospiraceae bacterium | reverse complement strand
GGATTCGCAACACAAACTTAAACTTTTACCTTTTTCTTTATGTATACCTCGCCTGATCCCTTACTGTTTCAAATCGATACGAACCATTGTAAAAAACATACCTTTTGTTGTTTTCTTTATCATTCACCTGTTTTAAGGGAAGTTGAATATTATGTCTCTTACATCCGAGATTGACCGGCTCTGCAATGTCCACAAAGGCTCGCACACGCTCAACATGCGCCTGCTCCACCGCCAAACGCAAGGTCAATGCCGATTCGGATTTCGCGGCGGCAATGGAACGGCTGGGGTTGGGGTGCAGGTTGAATTGAGATCATCGGTTTAATCCTCTATTGCTTCAATCCCCTGCTCTTTGAGTTTCGCCAATCCGTCTTTCATGGCTTTTACTTGTTCGGCAGGGTGGCCTTGCCATACAGTGACCTCTCCGACTACCTTGAATGGATGTTTTGACCGGTACGACAGGGTAGGGTTGCCCGGGAATTTTTTGTCTGTCAGATTGGGATCGTCTTCAATAGGGCCGGTCGGTTCTACCAGATATATTCTTTCACGTCCCTCTCCCAGGGCGAGTTCCGCCCCCCAAATGGCAGCGTCCAGCGTAGCGGTCAGGTAGATGTATTTTGCCTTGTTGTTTTGCCCGTAATTCGAGTCTTGTCCGGCTTCAATAAAGTCGCCTACGCGGAGGTCGGCTTTTGTGCCGTGGAAATATGTTTGTGCAAAGGGGCTTTGAGCAGTTGTATTCATGCCGGGACAGTTCTGGTTTTTGTGCAGTTTCAAAATTAAACTGAGGAACTAAAAAATCCAACCTGCCATCCCAAATAATACCTCACTGCCCCTTCGTGCCGCCACTCAAAACCGGCTCGTAGCCCGGTAGCATCCGCCACCCGCAAAAAAAATCCGCCCGCCCCCTCTTGCGCCGGCGGATTTTTTTACCCTATCTTTGCATCACCGTACCAGTACACTAAAACAATGCAAAAAATTCTCCTGCTCGACAACTTCGACTCTTTCACCTACAACCTCGTCGACGCCTTCCGCCAGCTGGGTTGTTCGGTCAAAGTGTACCGCAACACCACCGACCCGGATACCCTGGCCTGCGAGGATTTCGACCTGCTCGTGCTCTCGCCCGGCCCCTCGGTGCCCCGCAACGCCGGCAACCTGATGGCTGTTATCGAGCGGTTTTACCAGTCCAGGCCCATCCTGGGCGTCTGCCTGGGCCACCAGGCGCTCATCGAGTTTTTCGGGGGCAGCTTGGCCAACATCGCCCCGGTACACGGCAAATCTGTGCCCATCGAACACGACGGCCGGGGCATTTTCAGCGGTCTCGAACCGGGGATCGAAGTCGCCCGTTACCACTCCTGGGCCGCCGATACGGTGCCGCCCGAATTTGAGGTCAGCGCCCGCGCCGCCGACGGCACGGTAATGGCCGTCCGGCACAAGCGCCTGCCCATCGAAGGAGTGCAATTTCACCCCGAATCCGTGCTGAGTATGAAAAACTCGGCGGGCATGCGCCTTTTGCAAAACGTCGTGGCCGGCCGCCTCTCCGCCGGCAACCGCATTTACCACGAATTGTCCAAAAAACTGCAAACCGGCGCTCCGCTCGAACCGGCCACCCTGCGGGCTTTCCTCCGTGCCGCCGAAGAGGGCCAACTGGCCGACGACCAGAAACAAATCCTGCTCGTGTCGCTCAGCCACCGCCTGCGCAACGCTCCCGAACTCAAAACCTTTATCGGGGCCCTGCTCGAATGTTCCGCCGCGCCGCAAAACCTGCCCGGCGCAGAGGATGCCGTCGACGTGTGCGGCACCGGCGGCTCGGGCCTGCCGCGCATCAATACCTCGACGCTTGCGGCCCTGTTGCTGGCCCGCGCCGGCCTCAAAATTGCCAAACACGGCAACCGCGCGGCGGCCGGCCGTTTCGGCAGTTTCGACCTGCTGGCCGAACTGGGCCTGCCCTTGCATTTTTCGCCCGAAACGGCCCGCCAAACGCTGGATCAAGCCAACCTGGCCTTTTTATTCGCCCCCGAAATACACCCGGTGTTCCGGCATTTCGCACCGGTGCGCGCCAGAATCGGCGTGCCCACGGTCTTTAATGTCCTAGGCCCGCTGGTCAATCCCGCCCGGCCTCGCCGCCAGTTCATCGGCACCGCTTTTGCCGACCTGATGGAGGTGATTTTCGAGACGGGCATCCGCCTCGGCAAAGAACACCTGATCGTAGTGCGCGGCTGGGACGGCCTCGACGAAATCTCGCTCAGCGCTCCTACGCGGGTGCTCGAATACCGCAACGGCCAGCGACACGATTACGAGATCGGCCCGGAAGATTTCGGACTTGAAGCCCTGCCGTTCAGCGCCCTGAGCGCACCCAACCCGGCCGCCAGTCTCGACATCGCGCGGGCCATGCTGGCGGGCGTACCCGAAACCGACCACTACAAACTGGTGGCAGCCAACGCGGCATTTGTCTATGCCAGATTCGTGGAGCCGCTCCCGCTGCCCGAAGCCTACGCGAAAATGGAAAGGCTGCTGCTCGATGGCGCTTTGGGCGAAATGCTGACCCGTTATAAATCTTCCCTCGAACCTACTGCTTTATCCATCGCCTGAAAAATGTCTTCCGTTCTCGATCAAATCGTTGCGCACAAGCGGCAGGAAATCAGTGATTTGTACGCCTTGTGCGACTTCG
>JADZFP010000092.1 GCA_020849825.1 Saprospiraceae bacterium | reverse complement strand
TTGGCCCCGATCATCCCATCGTTGCCCTTCGCCAATACAATTTGGCCAGCGTGTATGACTCCCTGGGTCAGTACGACCGTGCGCGGGACTTGCTGGAGGCCACCTTAGCCTCGGCAGTGAAAAATTTTGGCCCCGATCATCCTAACGTTGCCGTTCGCCAATCCAATTTGGCCACCGTGTATCGAAACCGGGGTCAGTACGACCGTGCGCAGGACTTGCAGGAGGCCGCCTTAGCCTCGGCAGTGAAAAATTTTGGCCCCGATCATCCCAACGTTGCCGTGAGCCAACTCAACCTCGGCGTTGTTTTGTTGAATATGGAGGACAAGGGGAAAGCCCGGGAGTTGTTCGCCGGGGCTTACCGGGTTTTTCAACAACGCTTGGGTGAGCAGCATCCGGAGACGCAAAATGCGAAAAAATGGCTGGACAGCGTGGTATGAAGAAGAATATCGAACACCGAAGGAACATACATTATGCCGCGATGCGGCGCATTTTCGCCCGCTGGATTATCAGGGCTACATACATTTTGCCGCGATGCGGCATGGCACGGGTATATATGATTTCGGGTCTGATACCTTATAAATTGATGAAAGACGCCCGCCCCAACCTGCCGCATCGCGGCAAAACGTATGTAGCGCAGGGGCCATCCCCGAGCATTCCGGGCCGCATCGCGGCATCATGTATGTCCCTCCATGCATCAGAATTTAGACGGCAGATACATTCGGCGTTCTACACATCCCAACACCCAAACGGCGAAAAAATGGCTGGATAGCGTGGGATGACCTTCTTGCCACCTCCGGGCAGGGGCAGAGCAAACGCATGACAATTGCCATCGGCTTAGGAAAGGAACATGCGGAAAACGGTCGGCCAGGCCGGTCGGCAATTCATCTTGTGGAATAAAGAATAACCCTTTTTAAAATCCGCGCCAATCCGTGTTATCCGCGTCATCCGCGTGGCTATCCACCCTTCCGAAACCCTCCAAAAAGAAACGAGGAAATACAAAGTGCAAACATAGATCCCGGTGAATGGATAGCCACGCGGATGACGCGGATAACACGGATTGGCGCGGATTATTTGCTTCGAACACCTGATTTTGCTCCATTAAAACGGCCTCCTGATCTCCGAAAACAAGTTTTGGGGAATCACCTGTATTCGCATATCATGCCCCTAAGGCGCCTTTTCCACCACCCCGCTCCTTAGCGATACCCCGTTTTCATTCAGCGCCTCGATGCTGAAATAGTAGGTTTTGCGGGCGTCCATGCCCTTGAACCAGTACTCGTTGGCGTCGTGCACCATGATACAGTTGTAAAGTTTATCGGGCGCCGTGCCGAAGTAGATGTTGTAGGCCCAGGCTTCATCGACGGGGCGCCATTTGAGCCAGGCGGAGCGCGGGTCTTTTTCGGTGCGCAGCACGATGAACTCGCGCACGGCCGGGGGCGGTGGGCCGTCGCCGCGCCCGAAAACGCGCAGGCCGCTGAGCGCGAAGGCGCCCGTGCGCTGTCCGCTGAATTCGATCCTGATAAAGCGGGTGCGCAGGGGCCGGGGCAGTTCGAGGTAGTCGTGCGGGGCGTCGGCGCCCGGCTGACTGCGGTCGCTCAGGAGGCGCCATTTTTTGCCGTCGAGGGAGTGCCAGAGCTTGTAGCGGTAGTACACGCCCACTGATTTACCCATAAAATCGACGCCCTGATCGGCGTGGTTGACCTGGATGGCGTACACGGTGCAGGTGTCGCCCAGGTCGGACTGGAACCATTCGCCGGGCCGGCCGGATGCGGCTGCCCACCAGGTTTTGACGTTTTCGTCCACGGCGTGGTTGGCGGGGTGGCCGGGCAGGGCGGAGGAGGCTTGCACGGTTTTTTGGTAATTGAGCAGCATCCAGCCGGTGAAGCGGCTTTTCAGGTGGTCGGCCGGACCGGCGGGCAGGTAGTGCGGGTAGTCGCCGAAAGCCGTGTTGCAGTACATCACGCTGTCGGCGTCGAAGCCGGCGGGCCACAGGCCAATGCGGCGCTCAAAGTTGTTTTTGACCGAAATGGCCAGGGTAGACGTATGCCAGTAATTGCCCCAGGCATCCTGAAAAGTGCTGCCGTGCCCCGCCCCGCGAATGAAGCCGCCGGGTTTGTAAGAAAAGGGGTCCGACTGCGGCGTAAAAGGCCCCAGCGGCCCGGGGCCCACCAGCACGCCGTCGGCATATCCGCTGAATTCGGTGCCCGGCGCGCCATACTGGAGGTAGTAGCGGTTGCCGTATTTGGTCATCCAGGCGCCCTCGATGAAGGGGTCGAGGAAGGTATTGTCGAGGTGTTCGCCGAAGCGTTGCCAGCCGTAGCGCTCGGGTTCGAGGGTGTAAAGTTCCTTGCGGGCGCCGAGGGGTTGCTGGCTGCGGCGGTCCAGTTCGACGCCGTAGATCGGGTAGCGGTTGCTGCTGCCGTTGTACAGGTACAGCCGCCCGTCGGTATCGGTGAAAAAGGCGGGGTCCCAGCCGCCGATATCGAATTTGTGCACGGCTTCGGTCCAGCTGTCGGCTTTTTTCGGCTCGGTGCTCATCCAGATCGGGAAATCGCGGGTGTAGGTGGAACCGAACACCAGCATGGTATCGCCGATGATGCCCACGGCCGGGGCGCAGAGGTCGTCGTAGGTATCGTGGTCGGGTCGCAGGAAGCTGCGCGACACGAAGTGCCAGTCGGACAGGTTGGCGCTCCACCAGTAGCCGCGCTGGTTGGTGCTGAACAGGTAGTAATCCCCCTTGAACCGCACGATGACCGGATCGGCGGTGGCGCGGTGTGCGCCCCAGGCGGCCGCACCGGGTATGGGCGTGTGGCCGTAGTCGATGTTGAGCGGGTTGCAGTAGGTGGTCTGGGCGGCCAGGCGGCCGGCCAGCAGAATCAGGCAGAAGGAAAGAAAGCGGCGCATGGCGTTTGTGAGCGGGCTGGTTTCAGACAGGTTGGACAGGTGTTGTTAGACAGGATTTACAAGATTTACAGGATGGGGCAGCACAGAACGGCTATTCTTTTATCCTGTAAATCTTGTAAATCCTGTCTAAAAAAATCCTGTCTAAAAAAAAGCCTGTCAAAACACCCCGTCTGCCCTGAAAATCGCCCTCGTTTCAGTCCTCGTCCCCGAAGCGTTCCGGGTCGGGTTTTCGGCCGGGCGTTTTGCCGTCGGCGGGTTTGGCGCCCGATTGGGAGCCGCCTTCGTCGGCCGGGGCTTCGTCGTTGTAAATATCGGGAGCGAACTCTTCGTCGGTCGGCGGCAGCGAATCGCGGTAGGCGGCGCAATTGATCTCAATACCGAGTTCGCCGGGCGGTCGTTTGAAGCGGGCATTGACGTCGTAGCCCGAGTTTTTGTCTTTTTCTAGGCGCTGGATAAAGCCGGCGAAAATGGGGCGCGCCATTTTCGCGCCTTGTCCGTCGCCGATGCCGAGAAAACGAATCCAGCGGTCTTCGCCGCCCACCCAGGTGCCGACCACGAGGCGGGGCGTGACGCCCATGAACCAGCCGTCGGAATAGTCGTTGGTGGTGCCGGTTTTGCCGCCTACTTCGCTTTTGAGCGAGTTGATGCCCGGTGCGCCTTTCACGTTGTATTTGAGCATGTCGAGCAGCACGTAGTTGGCGTTGGGGGGCAGGGCGACGCGCTCTTCGGGCAGAGCGTTGTAGATCACGCGGCCGTTTTTATCCTCGATTTTTTTGATCACGTAGGGTTTGCCGTACACGCCGTTGTTGGCAAAGGTGGAATAGGCGCCGGTCATTTCGAGCACGGTCAGGTCGGCCGCGCCGAGGCAGATGGCGGGTTGTTTCGGGATGCGGTATTCGCCGTCGGGGCGGCGGGCGGAGGAGTCGATGCCCATGTTGTTGACGAGTCCGCGCACAGGTTCGGTGTCGCCCATTTGTTTCATGAGGAAGGCGCTCACGGAGTTGACCGAGTTTTTGAGCGCTTCTTTCAGGGTCATGAGCTGGTTGGAGTAGTACCCGTTGGCGTCTTTGGGCGTCCAGTCGACGGAGTTGGTAAAATTCTGATAACGGGCCGGGATGGTCACAGCCTGGTCGTACACCTGAAAACAGGGGCTGATGCCCTGTTGGGAAATAGCGGTGGCATACACGAAAGGTTTGAAGGTAGAGCCCACCTGGCGCTGCGAGCGCACGTGGTCGAACTGGAAGTATTTGAAATTGACGCCGCCCACCCAGGCTTTGACCTCACTGCTAAGCGGATCGACGGCCAGAATGCCCGTCTGGAGGAACATTCGGGAGTATTTCAGGCTGTCGTAGGGCGACATGAAGGTGTCTTTTTCGAGGCGCGGATTGTTCCAGCTGAACACCTTCATTTTGGTTTTTGCCTGGTATTGTTTCATGATGGCGCCTTGCAGGGCCGACCATTGTTTTTTGATTTCCGGCCATTCGGGGCCGCTCATAATGCGGCGGTAGGCGGCTGCCTGTTCGGGGGTGACCCATTTTTTGCCCACCTGTTTGCTGATTTCGCCGGCTTTTTTCTCCTCGGCGAGCATGCGCTGGATGTCGACGTCGCGCAACTCGAACTCGTATTTTTCCTGCACGCGGTCTTCCACGGCGCCGAGGTAGCGGGGACGCAGCGCCTGGTAGCGGTCGCCTTCGCGCATGACGCGCAGGAGCGATTCCTGGCGTTGCTGGATTTCCTCGGGCGTCGCGTCGCCGGAGCGGTAGGTCCAGGGGTCTTTGCCTTTCCAGACGGTAAAAAAGCGCGCCTGCACCTTTTTCATGTGTTCGGCCATGGCCGCCTCGGCGTGTTGCTGGTAGGCGGGGTCGATGGTCGTCCAGATGCGCAGGCCGTCTTTATAAATGTCGTATTTGTTGCCGTCGGGTTTGCGGCTTTCGGGCTGGTTGAGGATGGCGGCGACGTCTTTTTTCAGTTCGGCGCAGAGGTAGGGTGCCTTGTCGTCGGTAAACGTCACCTGTTTGAAGCGGCTCATATCGATGGGCAGCACTTTCAGGCTGTCATACTGCGCTTCGGTGAGGTGGCCGTGTTTGTGCATTTGATACAGCACGATCATGCGGCGGCGCATGCATTTGTCGGGGAAACGGACGGGGTTGTAGCGCGAGGGGTTTTGCAACATGCCCACCAGCGCGGCGGCTTCTTCGATCTTGAGTTTTTCAGGCTCCACACCGAAATACACTTCGGAGGCGGCGCGAACGCCGTAGGTGTTGTTGACGAAATTGACCTGATTGAGGTACATCGCCATGATTTCTTCCTTGGTGTAACTTTTCTCCAGTTTGACGGCGGTAATCCACTCCCGCAGCTTGCGGTAGGCCAGTACGAACACTTTTTCAAATTTGCCCATGCCCTCGAAATCGCGGCTGGAATAGAGCATTTTGGCCAACTGCTGGGTCACCGTGGAGCCGCCCCCGGCTGAACGGTCCTGCAAAATGATGGTACGACCCACCACGCGCAGCACGGCCCAGGCATCCACGCCGCAGTGCTCCCAGTAGCGCTCGTCTTCGGTGGAAACGAGGGCGTTGACCAGGTGCGGCCCCAGGTCTTCGTAGGCCACGGGCACGCGGTTTTCGATAAAATACCGGCCGAGCACTTCCCCGTTGCTGGCCAAAACCTCGCTCGCCAGGGCGGAGTTGGGGTCTTCGAGCTCGCGGAAGGATGGGATGGCCATGAAGTTGATCCCGATCAGCAAAGCGGCCACGCCGAAAATACCGGCGTAGGTCAGCCGCCACATCCAGCGCACGATGCGGCGATATTGCGGTGCGCGTTTGGCTTGTAAAGCGGCTTTGAGCGAGAGCAAACTTTGCGGTTCGGACATGGCTGACAGGTGGCGTTAGAATTTGGACATCAGGGTGACAGAGGTTTGCAAAGGTAGCGCAACAATTTGTCTTGAAATGCCTGCAAAAACGGGGATTTTTGTCCCAAATTGTGATGGATCAAGCCTGGATTTTGTTTTCAATCGCGCTGGCCGCCGCCTACGCCGCCCTGCTCGGCGCGTATTGCCGGGGTTGGCAAGCGCTGCCGCGCTGGCAACTGCCGGAGGGTTTCAGGCCCCGTACGCGCATCAGCGTGATCGTCGCCGCGCGCAACGAAGCGGCCAACATCGGCGCCTGCCTCGACAGCATCGCGGGTGGCGACTATCCGCCCGCGATGCTCGAAATCATCGTCGTCGACGATTTTTCCACCGACGACACAGCCGCTATCGTCGCGCAGCGGGCCGGGCGGCTGCAAAACGGCGCCCGGCTGCGCCTGATCCGGCTGGCGGAGGCGCTGCAGGCCGGCCGCGTATTCAATGCCTACAAAAAAATCGCCATCGAAACGGCCATTGCCCGCGCATCGGGTGAGTTGATCGTCACGACCGACGCCGATTGCCTCGCGCCGCCAGGTTGGCTGCGCCTGATCGCCTCGGTGTATGAAACCGCCGCTCCGAAAGCCATTGCGGCCCCGGTGGTATTTCACCGCGAAAAAAACCTGCTGCAACGCTTCCAGGCACTCGATTTCCTGGGCATGATGGGCGTCACCGGGGCGGGCATCCGGCTGGGCTGGCAACGCCTCGGCAACGGCGCCAATCTCGCTTACCCGAAAACGGTGTTCGAAGCGGTGGGCGGTTATGGCGACGACGGGCGGGCCTCGGGCGACGACCTGTTTTTACTCCAGAAAATCGCCCGCCGCTGGCCCGAGGGGGTGTTTTTTTTGAAAAATGCCGACTCGGCAGTGTACACCGAGGCGCCGGCGGGCTGGCGCGATTTTTTCCGGCAACGCCTGCGCTGGGGCACCAAAAACGCCGCTTTGCCCGAGGCGGGGCCCAAAATCGCCTTGCTCGCGGTGTTTTTGTTTTGCTGCTCGGCAGGGATGAACCTGGCCTCGGCGGCGGCCGGTTGGGCGCCGGGCTGGCTGCCGGCTGTTCAACTGGCGGTAAAAGCCGTTTGCGATGCGGTTTTTCTGCGGGAACTGTGCCGCTTTTTTGGCCGTAAAGACCTGATGAGGGCTTTTGTGCCAGCCTTTTTTATCCACCTCATTTACATCGTTTCGGTGGGGACAGCCAGTTTGATGCTGCGCCGTTACACCTGGAAAGGGCGGCAAGTGCGGTGATGGATCGGGGTTTCCGGCGGTTGTCGCATAAAGTGCAGGACAGGCATCCAGAAAACAACGTATGTAGACAACCTTTGCGGTTTGTATTCGTTTCAAGGCCAAATCAATCGCTCGTTTTATGCACCATCTCCAGGTTGGCGATCCCGCCCCCGACTTTTCCTCCATCAATGAAAAAGGCGAAACCGTTCGCCTTGCCGATTTCAAGGGCAAAAAACTCGTGCTCTATTTTTATCCGAAAGACGACACCCCGGGCTGCACGGCCCAGGCTTGCAGCTTGCGCGACGGCTATTCGCAATTCATCGCCAAAGGATACGACATCCTGGGTGTCAGCTCCGATTCCGCAAAAAAACACGTGAAATTCCGCGAAAAATACCAACTTCCGTTCAGCCTGCTGGCCGACGAAGACCACTCGGTATCGCTCGCATACGGCGTATGGGGACCCAAAAAATTCATGGGTCGAACCTACGACGGCATCCACCGCACCACCTTTATCATCGGCGGCGACGGGAAGATCGAAGAGATCATCTCAAAGGTCGATACGGAAAACCACACGGCGCAGTTGCTCGGTTGAGTCGTTCAGTCCAGCATTTCCAGCAGCCAGTCTTTTTCAATAAGGGCCGTTTGTTGTTGAATGGCGCTGCGCAGGGCGGCCACGGCACGGCGATCGTTGTGCCGCAGTCGCGTCAGTTTTTGCACAAAACGCAAAATGTTGAGGTAATGAGTCTGGTGGTAACCCAGGCTCTTTTTTTTGCGCAAGAGGAAGATTTTGAAACTGGCGATCAGCGCGTCGAGGGCATCCCATTCGCCCGTTTCGTAGTACATTTTGAGCAGCATCACCCGGCTGTCGAGGTTGAGCATCAGGTCGCTTTCGTCTACCTGGGCCAGCAGCGGCATGGCGCGTTCGTATTCTTTTCGGGCGAAATGCAGCCGCGCCTGGTTGTAGCGCCGGTTGGCTTCCCGGTTTTTTTCCTCCAGAAAAGCGGTATAACGATCAATAAAACCCTGCACCCAGTCGTACCGTTCGAGCCGCAACCCCAGTGCGACGATGTTTTTGAAGGCAAAACGGCTGATATGTTCGTTTTCGAGCAGGATGCTCGTTTCCAGCCCGACCTGATAAAGATCGAAAGCCTCCTGAATGTAGCGTGGTTCGCCGGTATTGAGCCGCCGGATACAATAATTGATGGCCAGCAACAGGAAAATCCGGCGCTCTTCGGCGGGCAGGAAATCGTTCTGCCGCTCCAGTTCTCTGCGAAAAGCCTGAAAATCGTCGTCGCGGCCGTCGCTCAGCGAGCGGTAGCAATGATAATAGAGTGCTACGATCG
>JADZFP010000091.1 GCA_020849825.1 Saprospiraceae bacterium | reverse complement strand
GAATGACCATGTGGTCGGCGTAGTGCTCCTGAGGGCCGGTGTAGGGTGCGATGCTCCAACACCTGACGGCCAGCGTCAGCGGCTCAAAGTAGGCGGTATCGAGCCGAAGCGGGCTGAACATCACCATGCGTCCGTCCTGGTAACAGAAAAAATGGGCGACGCTGCGGTAACGCTCTTTGGTGGGGTCTTCGAGAATGGAGGGGCTGTTGGCAAAGTCCCGGTAGATGTAGCGAACAGTGATGATTTCACTGGTCGGCTCGTCGGCGAGTTCCGGTTGCTTGGCGCAGAACACGGCGAGCGCCGCCGCGAGAAGTGCAGCGGCTGCGGAGAAAGTGGCTTTTTTCATGCTGTGTGAGGAGCCTCACCCCCCGGCCCCCTTTCCGGTGGAGAGGGGTAGAAAATGAGGCTTTTTAATGAACAAATATTACGCGAGGTGGCTAATCCCGCGCTGGTTGGTCGGGGTGTTATTGGAAACAAAAATAAGATAAAAAATTGGGAAAATCGCCCAACGAACGCTGCTAAAATGGGCGACTTTCCCAATAATTTGAGTTTATGTATCCGCCTGGCGGACGGATTCACAGAAGGTGCAAACTTCGTGAAAGCCATCTCCGGTGGGCCACCATTCGTGAAGGCAGGGCAGGGAAAAGTCGCGGGCATTGTAGCCGTATCCGGCGAGGCGCTCGCCACAAATCGAACAGGAAGTACCGTAGTTGTCGCCCTGTTTTATGGGATGGTCGCAGGCGAGGTCGCCGGAGCGGATTAGGCTGATTTTGACGGCGAGTTCGCGCATGGCTTGTTCATACATTTCTTGCGCATTCATGGCGTGTTGTGTGTTGTGATGGTGAAAAAATGGCGTTTTTAGTTGTTTATTCCAGCGAATTGGCCCAAGTTCGACAAAAAGCGGGCATTATTTGAGCGTCAAACAAGGCCGGATTAGCCAGAAAGTGCTGTCGGGCAGTCCGTAGGTTCGGGCCAGGGTTTCGACCGAAGGGAAGCGGCCAAGTTTGGCGCGAAACTTCACGATTCGTCCGGCCAGTGCCGGGCCGATACCGGGCAGTCGCTCGAAATCGGCGGCGGTCGCTGTGTTGACGTCGAGCAGTTGGCCGCAACAAGGGTCGGCCTTGCTGTGCTGAACGCTGGCCGCTTGTTGGCGGCGCTCCGTCTCGTAGGCCGTCCGGCGTTCGGCTTTTACCCGCGCCCAGTGCCGACTGGTGCTGTCCCACTTTTCCTGCCGCTCGATTTCCCAATCTTCAATCCGACCGTCCTGGTCGCGGTCTTGGACACCGGCGGCTTTAAGGCTGTCCTGTCGGGCGCGTTCGATGGCTTCTTGCCGGGCAAACGCTTCTTTGAACCGGGCAATGTCGTTCTGAAACGCGGTAAAATCGGTTTTGCGCTCCGGGCGGATCCGTCGCCAAACTTCCGGCAGCAAAAAAACGACGGCACAAAGGAGCATCAGGGCGACTACGCCGAAACGTTCCTTGCGGGTGAAATGGAAGAGATTTTTTAAGTTTTCCATGATGAAAATGGTTGGGCCTCACCCCCCGGCCCCCTCACCGACGGAGAGGGGGAGGAATAGGAGTGGGAAAATGTTTATACTTCGACGGGTTCGGTGACTTCGTTGCAAAGCCAGGCGGCGGCTTTGCGGGCATCGCTGGCCGCATCGAAAATGAGCGTGTTGTCACCTTTGAGCCGGTCAATCCAGCCGCGCAGGTAAGCGGCGGTGTTGTCGGTCACTTCGGGACGGGCAATGCCGGTACGGGCGCAGAGGAAAGCCGCGCCGATTTCGGCAACCAGTTCCTCTTTGGCGTAAGGCTCTGTGCCGAAAGTGGCGGGTTCGAGCCGGTGAAGTCGGCACGGATGGCCGGTCCAGTGGGTCAATTCGTGGAAAAAGGTGCAGTAGTATTCCTCCATGCTCACGAACTGGCGTTCGTAGGGCATATTGATTCGGTCGGTCACGGCGGAATAAAAAGCCCGGTCTTTTACCGTCCGAATCAGGTGGGGCTGCTCCGGGAGATTTTGGAGCAAAGCGGCGGCGCGTTCGCATCCGTCGCCGGGCGGCGGCTCTGGCAAGCGGACTTCTATGCCTTCAAAATCGGCGACGTTGAACACGTTGAAGTATTGCAAAAACCGCTTGCACTTCCCGTGATGGCCGATTTCGCGCAAGGCTTTGTAGTCCAATGCGCTGACCTTCTGCCCGTCGCGGTCGAAATACAGGTATTTGAAAAAATAGACCTGCTCGGCCTTCGCGCCTTTTCGGATGCTGCCGCCGTGCTCGTTGACTTGGTGCAGGGTGGCAAAAAACGGGTGTTCGTACTCGGTAAAATTCAGCACGAGGGCGTTGATTCCCTGATAGGTGTGATGCCGGAAATAGTTGGACGGGAAGCCGTAAGCCGTCCAGGGTTTGCGCCAAGGGGCTTTGCCGCTTTCGAGGGCTGCAATGATGCGCGCGGTTACGATTTCATATAGATTGAGTGCCATAATTGGAGAAATTGAGGCCTCACCCCCCGGCCCCCTCTCCGATGGAGAGGGGGAGAAAAGGGTAGGGTAGAGGCGGTGAATGTTTACGGCTCTTGCCGGGTGAAGGTGATGTAGAAGCCGAAGGGCTTGGTTCGGGCGGCGAAGGCGGTATCCCAAGGCCACGAAATAATGATTTCCCAAAGCCAGCCGGGTTCCCAGGTCTGGCCGCCGATTTCGGAAAATGCGCCTTCCCTTTTTCGGATTTCGAGCAGGGAAGCGGGTAAGTCGGTGGCGTTGCAGCGTCCCAACGTGATGCCCTCGGTTTTCCAATTCTCTTTTGTCCTGAATTTGAGCAGCAAAGAATCTTTGCCGACGACGCGGACGCTCACCTCGCGGAAACTCAGATGTGTCCCGAAACCGGCGGCGGGGGTTTTGAACACGCCCGCGCCTGTGCCGTCCCAAAATTCCTGAAAGTAGAGCCGCTCTTCTGCCCACTTTTTGACCTTGCCCGCCTGTTGTTCCGGCGTTTTGTCGGGGTAGGCGATGATGGTGTCCACTTTTTGGGCGACGGTCGCCGCATGAGCGGCGAGGAGTAGCACGATGCAAATAGTTGTACGCATGATTAAAAATGTTTGAAAGGTGAAACCCCGCCCGACCCTCCCGCCGGTCGGCGGGCAGGGTGGGCGGCAGCGAATTGGTCAGGCATTGACGATTTCGGGTTCGGTCACGATTTCGACCTCAGCGGGGTGTTCTTCTGCGACTTCTTCGGTGCTGGCAAATACGGGCGGGCGGTAGTTGATGCTCAATTCGACACAAGCATCGCCGGAGAAAGTGTCTTTGCGCCAGATGGGCAGAGCCTTGCCGATGGCGGCGTTCAGTTCGATTTCTTCATCGGGCAGTTTCTGCGCCGCAAACTGGCACATGAAATACTTTTTGCCCGCCGCTTCGGTGGCCTTGCTGACTTTTTCTACCGGGGTGAAAGTGAGGGCGACCTGACACAGATTGGCCTTTTGGTAAAACAATTTGGGCGTGACGGTCATCAGGTTGTCCACGCTGTACCCATGCACGAGCAGGTTGCAGAGGACGCCTTCCTCGTTGATGAAAAAGAACTCAGCCCAACGCTTCGGCCCCATGCCGAGAATGTCGTCCCGGAACACGCGGAAAGCCACCGGCTTGATGGTGAAAGGTGCTTTGGCCTTCGTAATCGGGTTTTTCTCGTCGTCGGTGAAAATGCCCCGGCTGGCATCGAAGCGAACCGCTTTCGGATAGCCGGGCAGGTAGAGGACGTTCAACTCGCCAGTATCGCGGTTGATAAGGTCGGTAACGGGGTTGGCGGCAGATGTGGAATCATGTGTGTTTTTCATAATCCAAGAGAAGTTTAGCCCTACCCGGTGACGAGTAGGAGGTGAAAGAAAAAATGTGATGTAACAATGTGTTTACAAACGGTTAGACAAAGCCCCCTGCGCGGCGAAACTCCCGATAAGCTTCGCTCGCGGTCTGTACGTCGTCGGCTAATTCGCCGGACTCCTCCGCTTCAAACAAGGTTGGGAAAATCTCTTTGAGCCGTTCCCGGGCGGCTTCGATACAGGCGCGCGCCTGGTCAACATCGGAAAAGGAAGGGCTGCCGCTCAACCAGTCGAGGGCATCGGAAAGGGCGGCAAAGGCGGTGGTCGCCAGATGGTCGCGCCTTTGGAGGAAGGCTTGCATCACCGCATCCGCGCGGCGGCTGGATTCTTCAATGTGTGTCATGTTGCAAATAGTTGTTTGATTAAAATTGATAGTGTAAAGATATAGTAAAGATAATAAAAAGTAATTAAATTAACACATTATTAACATATTGTTTTAGTAGCAATATTTTTAGAACAAACTGTTTATTTCAATAAGGCAATAGTAATATTAACTTTTTATTAACAAACGAATTGTTGTTCCATGTGGAACATTTTATTAACTTTACACTAACAAAATAAAGAAACCATGACCGGAACAAGCCACACGCCCGCTACACACCCGACCGACTGGACCATCGGACTGCAAGAACTGCCGATGCCTCGCCGTGCAACCCTCCGCCGCGCCGATGCCGAACGCTACGAGCAGGAAGCCCGGGCGGATGCAGAGGCACTCTTTTTCCTCGACGGCGGCGACGACTTCCTGAAAGCCTGCGCCTTAGTCGGCGAAATACAAGGCCTGACCGCCCAACCCGGCGCCCGCCTACCGGAAAAGATAGCGCGACTGGCCGCCGAAGTGCGGGCGCTGCGGCTGGGATGGGAAGCCTGGCGCGACGATCAGGCCGAACATTTCATCAACGAAATGAAAAACGCACCATGCGATTGCTGATAACCGGAAGCCGGAAACTATCGCGGGCGGCGACGCTGCAAGGCATCGCCGCCGGGCTGCAAGCCCTGCACTATGCCGGCCTACCCGCGCCTACGCTGATACTGCATGGCGGGGCAAGCGGGGCCGACCAATACGCCGAAAACTGGGCCAAAGCCGAGGGGCTGCCTACCGAGGTACACGCACCCGACTACCAACAACACTACCCCAAAGCCGCGCCGCTGGAACGAAACCGGCTACTGGTAGGGAAGGCTGACGCAGTGCTGGCGCTGTACGCACCGGGGCGCGAGCGCAAGGGCGGCACCTGGGACACGGTGCAAAAGGCGGTGGCGGCAGGGCTGCCCATTGCGGAAGCCTACCCGGACGGCTCGACGACCTACACGCCACCACCGGCGGAGCTGTGGTAAGGCCTCCCCCCGACCCCCTCCAACACAGGAGGGGGAGAAGCCGCCCCGGAGCAGGGCAAGGAAGCCCCGGACTGCCCCCGTAGATGCGTTTTCCGTGCGGCTGATGGCGGCGGTCAGGCTTCGGGCGGTGCGGGTGGGGTTTGCGGGTTGGCCGCCCGAAAGCCCTCGCCGCCGAAGCCGCACACGCCCCCTGGGGGGTTGGGGGGAAACGATTTTGCCGCTGGGGGCGTGTCGAGCCGTAGCGGGTGGGGCGGGGAGGAACCGCCCGCAAGCCGCGCGGGTGGGTTTTGCGTCGAGCGTGGGTGGGGGCATTGCGGGTGGCGCGGGTTGGCCAAGGCGTGGCGGCCTGCGGTGGTAGGGTGCGTAGGCGGCCCCGCGCGCGTTGGCCGTTTGTGGGTGAGCTAGGCAGGGGCGGTGCGAGACGGGTAACCCCCTTGCGGGGTTGCCCGGCGAAGCATGGCCCCTGCGCGGGTGGGGTTTTGGCTGGTGGCTGGGAACTGGATTCAAGCCGCTTAAAACCCGGCTGCTAAACGCCCGGTTATGGTAGGGGAGGTTTGTTGCCATTTTACAACTTCCCGGACGCCGGTTATAGAGATTCGACCAAAGAAGGTTCCGCAGTTTGACTGCCCATAATCCTGGCGTTGGCTTCAAGGTCTGCGCGATGCTGGTCTTTTGCCCACTCTTCGTGCAGCACGAGGCGATATTCAGCCTGGATGACTTCGTCAATCCATGATTTACAATCGGCGAGCGACAACAGATTTTGGAAGTTGATTTGGTGACCATGGCCGTAATTTTCCCGGAGGTAGTTCCGAAGATGCACTACGCGCCCGAAAGTTACCTGGGCGTCATCCCATTGTTGGACAAGCCGAAGTGCATCGTCCATGTAAACATCGGTTGGATGCTGCCTGTACTCCTGGCCGCAAATGAGCAGTATTTTTTGGCCTTGTTCGTCAAAGCCGGTTGTAGCGACATGTTTCATAGTGGGCACAGAATTAACTTGTTCCTCGCTACCAATGCTGCAAAAATCGCGTTGCGGAGCATCGGCAAATTTGGGCGCTTGTCGCACCGCTGCTGCGGGCTGGCAAAGCGGTAATGTGGCGTTTTCAGCCACTTTGCCGCGCGCGTTAGCCGTTTGTGGGTGAGCGGGGCAGGGGTGGTGCGAGACGGGTAACCCCCTTGCGGGGTTGCCCGGTGAAGCATGGCCCCTGCGCGGGTGGGGGAGAGGCCAGAACCAAAAAGAAGAAGAAACTAACTACTCTACGAGGCTGATTGGGCGGGGTCAACGTGTAAACATTCGTTGAAGCTCAGTCATTTTTCTCTGTTCCCACTCAAAAAATGAATTGTAATCGTTCCAAAATAAGTCCCATGCTTCGTTCAGGGCCTTAAAAATGGTACCTTGCTGGTGGGGCGCTATGGTGCAATTTATTCCTACAACAGCGCGAAGCCCATGAATGGCGCATTGCTCCAAAATTTCCGGTGGATAGGCTAGCTTATAGACCTGATCTTTTTCCCTTTTGTGTATCTGTTGCAGTGTTTCCCACCGTTCGGCAATGGCTCGTTTGTGGTCATTCAATTTCATGAGATCAAGAACGTGCAGAATAACCTGCATTCTTGCTTCATCGTTCGGGTGAGTTGACTTTGCGTGAACTGGAATCTCGAACGGGTTGCCTCCTCTTTTCATTGAAAGATGAAGATGTGCCCAACCATACGCTGGTCCAGCGGTACAGATTCCAAAAATATCGCAAAAGAACTCGATTCGCCACCTGAACCAGTTTGTTTTCCAAGCCTCGTAGGCATGGGAAGATCCACCTTGATGGATGCGTTGATCTTCCAGTATTACGCGGTCGAAATGTGCGGACACAATGTCATAAAAAGTCTTGGCCTCTTCTTGAAACGGCTTTAATCGGTCGTCATGCTCAGCCCAAAACAAAGGGTGTGCAAGCTCGTGGTACAGGTCGGGCAAATGCAACATAAAATCACATTCCAGCAAAGGCACACACAACAGATTAAACTTCGGGTAAATTTGGTAGTAATCAGACGAAAGCCCGGAAACGGTAGGCGGTATCAACGGATAGTCAATTTCACGACAAATTCCCTGAACGAATTTGTTTATCCTTTCATCGCCATCAATACAACGAGTTATGGCCGAAACCGCGATATTTTCGATCAAATCAATCTCACGAATACGGATTTTCAGCAATTTCAAGCGAGTTGACTGATTGGCTTCGTTTTGAAATTCAGGAGCAGTGTGCAAGAGTTTCAAGTCGGAAATATTCTCATCAATCAAATCGAGACAGCGTTGGGCAAGTGCCTGAAAATGTAACGGTGGCGGAGTAGGGAATCGTGTTTTCAGCCGCTTGGCACGCTCGATGACTTCAACTATTGCGGCCTCCAAATAATATTGCATAGCTGGGGCGGATATGATTTGAACGAATGATTATTTACCCAAACGGATTCTAGAAAAAGATGCGTCGCATTCTTCATCAAGCGCATCCGCAAGGACAGAAATTCGCCGAAGTGCGTCCTTGCCAGTAATTGTACCAGCATCAAGGTGGGCAAATAAATTTCGAAGAAAAATATCGGGCTTCTCTCCGCCAGCATGTTTTTGCAGGTACCCATTGATGATTTGCGCAACCATTTGAATCTGGAAATCTCGCCCGGCCACATCCGACAGTTGTTGCAAAAAAATTTGCAACTCGTCCGTCAATTCAGGTGGAACAGCGGTTGAATCGTAATTGGCTTCCACCAAAAAGCGATTGAGGATTTCGAGGTAACGACTGGAAATGTCGTAAATGTTTGAGTTTAAACCTACGTCGCTCATGTTATCAGATTTGAGAAAGTTCTTGTTGAATGATGTCGTCCAGTTCGTTTTCACCGTCCTCCCATTCAAGATTTTGATTTTCGTCTTCGTCATACTCGCTTGCCTGGTCACGTAGGCGATTGTCGAGTAGTTTTGTGGTAATGGGCAGACGGGAGCAATAGTCAGGTTTGGTGAAAGCAAGCGTCGAGAGGTAAAATACGTCGCGCAGCGCTGCTTCAAACGGCAAATCACCTGAAATCAGCCGGATACATAAGGGTTTGGACGTACCTTGGTTTCTGAATTCCGCACCCGTAGTACAAAGATAACCGGTTTGCGCATCGGGAATGTACCAAGTCCCGATAGCGGGGTTGTCGTATTCCTCCCGGTTTCGGCTTTCATTAAATCGCGTCTGAATCAGTCGCACCGGAATCATGGACGTTTTGGCAATTTCAAGAATGGTGACAATAGCATCGGGGGTGAGGCAGCCTTCTTTTTTCAACCGTTTCACGGCATCGGTGATGCCTTGTTCCTCCGTGTCAAAAATGCGCCCATCACGGTGAATGACCACAACTTTTAGCGGCTGCTGGCCTCCAAAATTCCATTCTTTTTTTACCTGATCATAAATGGTTTGCCGGACGCTTTCCTGGGTAAGTTTCTCTGGTTGTTTACATTTTATCATTTCGGTTCGAATGTAGCGGCAGTACTTGTCTATCATTACGAATCCGGCGAGGTTGTTTTTCACATCAATGCCGATGGTCAGGTCGGCAACCAAAGGCGTGTTCAGCCGGAATGGAAATTTGTTGTTCAGCAACAGAACTTTGGTCAACGCTACATTTTGGACATAACCGCGATATTTTCCGCCCGCATCTTCTTTCAAACGATATTGGGTTTTGCCATCCGGTGTGCGCTGTTCTTGAAAGCAAGTGCTGACGGTCGAAGCATGGATGATGGAAACGTGGATGTTTGACTTGTAAAGTTCGCGAGTAACCATCGCAGCCAATTTATCGTGCTTTCGCAGTGTTTTCCCATCATTGGGAATCATCACCACGGCGTAGGCGCTGAATGTCTCCCGTACTTTGGCGCGAACGGCCTCTACGATACGCGTTCCGGCTTCCACATAGGAATAGGAGGCGCGATGTGAGGGATTGTTCTCATACCATTCGAATTGCGGGTTATAAGTATCCCAAGGGTACATTTTTTGTACTTGTTCTTGCAGGTCACGTTTGAATTTTCCTCCTACGGTGTCGAAAATCGAGCGTGGTAAAAACAAATACTGCGGCCCAAGTGCGGTTTGTTCCGGTTTCAAAAAGCCGGTTGAGCCATCGGTTAGTTGCTCCATGCGGGTTTTGGCAAGGCGGTCGGGCTTGAAATGAAAATCCCGCAAACGCAATTCTACCGAGTCTCCTAATATAAAATCGGGAAAGTCGAATTTGGGCAGCGGGAGCCGGAGTGGATCTTGGTGAATATTCAACATTTTTTGACCGAATCGAAGCCCTCGTAGAAATTCCTTCATACACTGGACCGACTCCCGCAACCTCACATAAGGCGGTAAGATAGATTGCCGATGAATAGCGCCTGCGGCGGAATCACTGGTGCTGAACACTTCGAAGCAAAGGCCGGCGGGAACGGCGCGCGGCTCCTTGTTGGCAGTGTAATAGATCAGCACCGAGGCATCTTCGGGCAGGTTTGCCAACATGGAGGTATGGGGCGGAGGCGTTCGCTTCCTGACAGCTTCATGCAGCGAAACGTTACGTTGCAAGACAGGGTCGTCATATACATATTGGATGGCGGTCAAATCACTCCACTCATCCAATCGCAGTTCATACCAGCGGTCACCGAAAGGATAAAACACGATCTTACTACGAAAATCACGGTCAAATTGCGCTTTGGTCAGATAGGTCGGCAGAGGTCGCGCAGAGGTATATTTTTTGGTGACATCAACGCAGATACCCCAATCTTTCCCCAAGTCCATCACACGGGCAACGAAGCCGGTGAATGTGGCCACTCCGTTCTCCTTGTGCGCTTCTTTAAGAAAAAATGGATGGCCCGCTTTGGGCTGCCACAGTTTCGACTGTTGCGTCAACTGACCTTGCAAACTGAATTGTAAAAATCGCTGGCAGATGGCCCGCGTATTTTCATCGGTGCTGGTAAAATCGAGTTGTTCAACCTGTTCAGTGTCCTGAAAATAAAGGTGGTTACCGCCACGTCTGGGATATTCAGTTGGCACTTTCCCGATGATATCGGCATCATTGCGCGTTACCAGAAATGCTGCCGACTCCCTGACAATCACCGTCACAGGATGTCTGAGTTTCTGGCTGAGTTTTTTAATCAAAATCTGGCGGTCCTGTTGAAAGGTCGGCGTGCCGGGTTGGAGGCCGGTGATTTTGAAAAGCCGATACTCCGCGTTGAGTTCAGCGGTGTTCCCAATCAAAAAGATCGGGCTGATGTTCAGTCGGTTTTGGTTCATGATTACAAATTTTTCTGAATGAACAGGTTAAGCAATTTTCAGGGTCGTCGGTTTGTTCCAGGTCTTGCAGGTCATCGTAGTTGTAGGAGTCGCCGGCACCGGCGAGATAGAGTCTGTAAGCGCCCTCAATGATGAATTCCCGTGTTTGGTCGAGATAGTCTTCGGTGACGGGATAATCCCGCAACTCATTTTTCAACAACTGGTATTCGACGAGGCGATAATCCGTCAGCGGGAATTTTTTCCAGTTCGTCCGCTGCCGATTTTGCGGCAAGGTCAAATGAAGCCCCAAAGCGTACACCAATAGTTGCTGGTTGTATCTTTTGACCGGCTCCGTATGGACTTTCCAATCCACAATCAATGGGGCCTGGCCATTGGTATACACAATTAAGTCGGGTGTGCCGGTCACGGAAAAGCCTTCGAGTTGAAAATGCAAGGTTCGCTGTGAATCAAGATGTTCGGCACTGCGGAGCATTTCGACAAAAGGCTCGTTCCGAAAAAAGTTTGTCAGGGCAATTTCGATATCCAACCATGCTGCTTCCAGTTGCTCGTCACTGATCGGGATGTTGTACTCATGTTCGAGCAACGGGGAAAATTCTTCTGGCAAATGGCTTTTTTTGTTGTCGGCATCCCGGTATTCGTGATTTTGGGAAAAGCGCAGCCTTTTTTCAAAAAGCCGGAGTGCAAGGTCCAAGGCATCGTCAAGTGAAAATGGCTGCTTCTGGGTAAAGGCTGCCACCATCTCCGTGCTTAACACATCGTCCACCAGCTGGCCGCGCCAGGCTGCCAGCGTTCTTAAATGGGACAGCATCGTGATTTCGCGCCGCTGCTGATCGTGTTTGACGTTGCCGGACTTCGCCTTAGCGGTAAAGAACCATTGCCATTGACACTTCTGGAAAGCGCGGTAGCCGGTAAAGGAAAATGCTTTCATCTTCTTCGATTTCGTATGAATTTGAGATAATCCAGCAGTTCCAACTCTTCTTCGTCGCTTAAAGCGCCCAGCCTGCCATGTGCTGCGACCGGCTCCCGAGTTGCGAGGTGCTCCATATTTTGGGGCACGGGATAACCCACTTTTTCCATGAGCGTTTCGTAGGGCACTTCGTACAGTTGAGCCAGTTTGTGCAGGTTGAGCGGAGAAGGTTGCTTCACCTTGCCCGTCTCCAACTGGCTGAGGTAGGCATTGGAAATGCCGGTCTGCTTTTCAACCTCGCGCAGCGTCAAGCTCTTAGCCTCGCGGAGGGCTTTAAAATAACTTCCGTAGTCGGACATATCAAGATGTTTGAAGCATTGCTAAATTTATCGAGCAAAGGTAAATAGCGTTGCTAAATTTAACAAGCAATGGGTCGAAATTTTTTTCTGGCTGGAATTAACGAGGCTTGGGTGGGTGCAGAGAAGGTGCTGCGTTGCGGAGCGTCGGCAAAAACGGCGCTTGTCGCACCGCTGCTGCGGGCTGGCGAAGCGGTAATGTGGCGTTTTCAGCCACTTTGCCGCGCGCGTTGGCCGTTTGTGGGTGAGGGGGGCAGGGGTGGTGCGAGACGGGCAGACCCTTTTTCGGGGTCTGTCCGGCGAAGCATGGCCCCTGTGCGGGTGGGGAGAAGCCAGCTTCATGGTGCTGCGTTTTTTCCGGGAAAGTCGCGTCTAAGGTTCAAGAATACGATGCACAAGAAAGTGCGTCTCGCACCCATAATATACTGGGATAACACCTCTGCTTATCCTTCCAGAAGTTTAATAGGGGAACAGATCAAGTTTCCGGTATCGAATGCACGGCGGTAAACGGCCGGGTGAAGTAGTTTGTAATCGATGAGGCGCTGATGCAGGTTTTGAAGTGCTTGGCTGAGGCTGGTGTCGGAAGTATCGAAGAGCGGTTCGTAAAAGAGGTAGTTGCTGAACATGGTTGAGATTTGGCGTTGAGGCGATTTGTCTTCCCAATAGCCTTGTTTCCAAGCCAGTCGCTTGTATTTTTTTCGGGAATGACAGCTGGTGAGGACAAAGGCGATGCCGATGCCGTATTGACTGTGCTCGGTGAATTGCAGCCGGAAAGTAAAGCCCGCGTAATCTATGGCGGGAGGTAAGAGCATGAAAAATTCAGCGATGCTCATGTGGTGTTTTTGGGTTGCAAGATGCGAAAAATCATGCTTTGGAGTAGCGGCAAACGCAGACGCTTGTCGCACCGCTGCTGCGGGTTGGCCAAGGCGGGGCGGCCTGCGGTGGATGGGTGCGTAGGCGGCCCTGCGTGCGCTGGTCGCGAGGCCTCGGGATGGGTGAGCGGGCAGGGGTGGGGGAGAGGCCAGGAAGCAAGTGTCAGACAACAGGTTCCAGTGATTAACCAAACCGGATACCTGGAATGCCTACCATTTGCAATATCAATTTGCCACACAACACCCGCATTACTTCATTGGCATCTTCGATTTTCTTATGCTTTCCGGACAGAAGCCCGCCATGCACGATGTCGTCACGGAGTTTTTTGATGTCCTTAAAACTGACTTTGGCGCCGGACCAATTCACTTGATAGTGCTGAAAAAGTCGCTCAAACTGGTCGTGCATCGGCTTCCTTTTCAGGTTCAAATACTGTCTCGGCGCCTGCTCTAAAAATAACGCGCGTTCGTTTTCGTCCACCATTGGCGCTATTTCCCGGATTCGCGCCCGGATGGCTTCATCCACTTCTTTCTCCGGTGGAATGAACCGATATTTGTCCCTTTCCTTTTCTGTACCTCCACTGTCGCTCCTCAACTGTTCCAAGATATTGAACAGGATCAAAAATTCGGTTTCGCCCGACACCAAGTAGCAAAGATTGTATTTGTCAATGAGCCGAATTACAAAATCCGATTTGGGCGAAATCGCTTGATAATCAACACTTCGGAGCAGATCAAATATTTTTCCATGAAAATCCAGATGCCACAATCGCATCCCTTTTCGAGGGATGACCTCTTCGGTTCGCCGGGTAATTGTGACGGTATGCTCGGGCAGGTGTATCCGGGCAAAGTCGAACGAAATTCGCTCTTGGGCATAAAAGGACAGCAATGCACAAATCAGGTTGGCGTGGTGTAGAACATCTGATTCTGGCAGATTTTCATGTTGAATAAGGAGACGGGGCTCTTTGTGTATTACATAGGTATCCGTCGCGGGGCTTTTTCGGGAATAAAAGTGGTAGTCCAAACGATACTGTACACTCCCAAAATTTTGATAATCACCGTGGTAGTGGTGCGCTTTCCAAACGTCTTCGCCGTGAAAAGGCGTGAAGCCGTGATAGGCGTACATGTCCTCAATTATCTTTTTTGCTGTTGCATTCAGATAAAATTCCGACGCCGGTAATGTTTCTCTTTCTCGGGGCTTGAAGACCAATCGAACACTATCCAAGCCAACCAGAAAATACCGTTGTCCATTTTCGTAGTGAGCCGTGCTGAGCGAGAAGGTGGTGTCCCGACTCTCCGAAAAATCAATGGTTGAAACATCCTCCTGTTCGTTAATAGAGACCACTTCAATGCTTTCAGTCAAAGCGCGATCGCCTTCCTGGTCACCCATCCAGCGGGCAAGTTTGTCGCCGAGGTAATCTTTGTCGGGATGGTAAATTTTCAAATTAATGCTCTTGGTTCCATCAATGACCAAGTGGGCATGATGCACCTCCTGGACAGGTTCAAACTGCGGGGCGGGAAGTATCTGGTCCAGATTTGAGATGTTGAGCCTCATCTGAAAGCAGATCTCTTTGGGTTTTGAGGATTGGGTTTCGTCGGTCATGGCACAATTCCGCTTTAAACGCACAGAAAAATTTATTCAAACCTGGCTACGACAAATCCAGTTCCAACAATTTCTTCGCCTCCTGCTTCCGGTCGGCGGCGAGTTGGAGCAGGAAGAGCACCACGTCAAGGTTCCACTTGGGTTTGCCGCCGACGGGTTTGCCCCAGCGGATGAACTGGACGTAGGTCTTCGAGATGTCGAATTTTGTGGCGGCCAGTTCGTTGGCGTTGGTGGGCAGCCATTTGTCGGCTTCTTTCAACTTGTCGAAAAGCGCGGCCTGGTCGGGATCGGTGTACGGGTTCTGATATTCTTTTTTCACGACAGTTACTATTTTGTTGCTGCAAAGTTAGTGTTTTCTTTATTTAAAGAAAAGTCTCCAAGCGGCTAAGGCAAATGATTGGCGGAAATAGATGCCGAGGTTAGACAATGTTTTGAAAATCTTGCAGATAGGGACTTTTTTGCTCCAAGTAAAGCCCTTATTTTTGTGTTTACAATTACTTTACTTAACCCAGCTGGGCTTAGCCACCCCGGTGTTGTAAATCCTCTCACACTATGCGAGTCCTTGCCACGCTCGCGCCGGTTGTCCTCCTTGTGCTTGCACTCGGCGGATATTCCTGCAAAAAAGCCGATTCAAATCCCTCGGAACCACTACCACAGCCATGCTCCGCACCGGAATACGCCTTTGCCAGCGCCTTCTGGGACGGGGAGACGATCTGGTGGGGCGACGACACGTCTGCCCATACATTTTCAGGTAAAGCGCACTACTTCTTCGACGAGTACGCGCAGATTTTCACGCTTCGTACACCGGTGGAGGTTTGCCCGGATTCCTTTTTGATTCTGAAAGCTCCCGACCCGGATTTGTGTCCCTACGAACCTTACGCCTGGCATTGGCACGGAACGCCCGAAGGGAATGAACTGATTGTGCAATTCCCGGAAAGTATCTGGCCCTGTACCATGGCGTTGGGGCAAAGCCACCAGCCGTACTCGTTCAAGTTTGGTTTTTACTACAAGCCGTAAAATCCTGTTCTCAGGAACCGTCCTG
>JADZFP010000090.1 GCA_020849825.1 Saprospiraceae bacterium | reverse complement strand
GTCGGTCAGGTCGCAAATTTCTATCGGACTGGTCGGGCAGTTTTCGATGACCGGGTCCTGCGTGTCGGTAATTTTGATGATCTGGTGGTATTCGTAACAGTTCGCGCTGGTACTGTAGTAGTAGGAGTAGTTGGTCGGCGCATTGTCCGACGGATTGATCTTGACATTCGTGGGCGCCCAGGGTTGCGGTGTTCCCATCGGCGATACAATCGGACCCGGCAGAGTGCTCGGGTGGTTGGTGTTCGAGTTGGGGTTGGGGTTGGGCACCAGTATACAGGGCTGGTTCGGATTGTAGGTACACCAGTTGATGATGTGCCAGGTACGCTCGATTTTGTAGCAGGCATCGGGCACCACGGTAAACACCTCATCTTCAAACGATACACCGAGCAGTTCGCAGTCTTCGCCGAAGAATTGCGGTTCGCCGTACACGCCCGAACTGTCGCAGAAGGAAATCACCTTGTCGTCCGGGAATTTGACAAAGAACTCCTGTTCATAATTGACGTAAATGCGTTGCGTACACTGGCTGGTGAATCCGTGGCAATCGTACACCCGGAAGGTGCGCGTGATCGTGCCGCGGTTACACACCGTATCGAACAGCGCATAACTGACCTGGTGCGTCAGACCTTTTTGGCCCATGTATACCTTGGTGCTGTCGAGGCAGCAGTTGTCTTCTACCGTCGGGATGCCGTACACCCAGAGCGAGGGGTCGAAGTTTTCACAGGATACCGAGACGTTGGCCGGCGAGGTACAGCCGGGTTTCAGTTTGTCCTGTACTTCTACTTCCACCTGACATTCGTTGTAAATCGGCGTTCCATCGGGGCCGATGCTGATATTGCCGTAGAAATCGAGCTGGTACACGCGCATGATGACCATTTGCGTCGTACCCACTTCGCAGCAGTAGAATTTGATCGAGTCGGCCTCCTGCGTGGCGATTTCGTATTCGGATTTTCCTTCGTAATAGGCGCAATCGCTCTGGTCGAGATCTTCGATGCATTGGCTGTAAGGCTGTGCCCGGCGCACGGTCAGTTTAATATTGCCGCAGTTGTCGTAGGAGCCGGAGTTGAACACGGAAGCCGGTACGACGGCCACACCGCCGAATTCGCAGCCGTTGTTCGGGTCATAGCAATCCAGCGGATCATCCGGACCGATGGCCACGGTGGTCAGTTGCTGGCAGTTGGCAGAGGGCGGCGTGTAGTCGCGCACGGTCAGGCTGAAAGAGCAGGTGCCGATGTTGCCGCAATCGTCGATCACTTCATAGATTACCTCGTGAACGCCCTGCGTCAGGCAAGGCGTATTGCCCAGCACACCCAGCGTATCGGGATCGGTCGGATTGTTGTTCGGGAAGGTATTGAGCGAACCATTGACCTGGTAAACAGCCACTGTATCGTAGCCGATCGGGTCGTACATGATGATGGTCGCCTTCACACTTTTGATCTGCGAGCAACCGTCTTCGATAATAATGTCGGGCAGGTTGGTCGTTGCGCAGCAATTGTACAGGTTGGTGGTGACCGTAACATCGGCCGGGCAATCGAAATACGGCGCCACAAGGTCTTTGACCTGAATAATCTGGTCGTAGGCAAATACCTGACTGGTGCAGTTGTCGACAATAGCCCACTGGCGTTTTACGGTGTAGGAACCATCGCAAGCCGGGATGACGAGGTCGGTAAACGTCCAGCCGATCGAACAGCCGGTCGGTTCGCCGTACACGTACGGGAAACCCTGTCCGCCGTGGTTTTCCACCCATTCAGGGGTCGGATATTCGGTATCGCAATCGAAAGACGGTTCGTCGATGTCGTCGTAGTTGGGCGGCAGTTGCACGTCGTCGAGCGAGGGGCGTACCAGACGGATTTCCTGCACGCAGGTGGCCGTGTTGTTGCTCTTGTCCTTGGCCGTCCAGGTACGGTACACGATGGCAGTCAGACCCGACTGGCAGGTTTGCGGCTGCGAATTATCGATGTAAGAAAGTGTTACGTCGCTACAATTGTCGAGCAGGGGCGCCGGCACTTTGAATGAATTGGCATTCAATTGCGAAACTTGCTGCGGGAATACCAGCCCATTCGGGAAACCCGTGCTGAAGGTGGCATTGAACTTAATAAAGAGTTCGGCAATCGTCGCCACACACACGTCGCCGCCGCCGTTCACGTCGCGATAGCGCACTTTCCAGATGCCATTGACCGGTTCGCCGTCGAAATCGGACAGCAGGTCGATACCGATCGGGATACGCGAGCGTTGATCACTGGTGTAGGCCGGGCAGGAGAATGCGACGAGTTGTTCGTCGTCGAAACGTACGAAAAGCGGTTGGCCGGCGCAGCCCACTTGCTGGTCCCATACCCGGACTACCGTGCCGGAGGGGCTTTCAATTTCAATTTCAAGGTTGCCGTTGAACGGATTGCCGTTGACGCGGGTGCGGAAATCGATATCCACGGCGGTCGCACCGGTTGCAGTGGTTACCGGGATGAGGATTTCCTTCGTCTGGTTGTCGTTGATGGTCTGGGGCGTGTTGGATGCGGTGAATTTCTGGATGATCTCCGTCGCTTCGACGTGGGTCGGCGACAGGTCAAAATTGCAGGGCACGTACACCGGCGTCGGCGTACAGTCGATTTCAGGCGGAAAATTATCCACCACGTTCACTTGTGAGGTGCAGAAATTGCCGCTGCTGGGGTCATATACGCGGATAAAATAGGAATTATTCAAATCACTCGAGGTGAACACTGCCGGCAGCCAGGGGCCATTGCCGTACGGCGGGAAGCGGTCGACCTGTACGAGATAATTGTCGTAGCATTTGTAGGGGCCGCCTTCGAGTACGTCGTCGGCGCCCAGTTGGAACTCGCAATCGGGGCCGAGGGCCACCGTCACAACGTCGTTGCAAATGAGCGAGTTGACCGGATTGGGGAAATCAACCACGGTTACCGTAAAGGAGCAGGTCGCCGTAACGCCCATGGCGTCGGTGCATTGGAAAACGTTGGTCGTGACACCCATCGGGAATTCGGAACCGGAGGGCAAACCCGCCAGCTGTTTCGGCGCCGGGGTCGTGTATTTGACGTAACCGCTGTAAGCGCGGTTTTGAATGGTTGAACCGAAGAAATAAGATTTTCCGGCGCCCGGCGTAGAGGACACGCGCAGCATGCCGTCGTCGTAAGAACGCTGAATACCCACGCCCAGGCCCGTGTAGTTGAGCGGCGAGCCGGCAATGGCCGTCAGGTAAATACCACGCGAAGCGCCCGCGGGGATCGTAATACCGAAACCCGGAACGGCGGTGCTGTTGAACGGCGTGGCCGAGTTGACGACCTGCGTTCCGGCCAGTGTCCAGGCTGCCGGATTGATCTCATTGCCTTGCCAGGTATTGTCGACGGTGGTGTAGTACACCTGCATCGTCCAGGAGCCGGCATCGAGCGAGGGCCCGAATTCCGTGAGGGTCATCGGTTCGTCGCTCAGGTTTTTCACGTCGAACATGATGCCGTCGTTGCCGTTGTTGAAATCGAGCGGGTGCGATACCTGGCCCGAAGTGCCGGTGGGCGATCCGCCGACGCAATCCACGTCGTAGCTGACCGGGGCGGTGCATTCGCCCGGACCCAGGTTGACGGTGATATTGCCCGGGCAGGTTACCGAAGGCGCCATGGCTGCCAGCGATTGGTATACCAGCGGCGTGGTGGGTTGTTGAAGAACGTCGAGGTTTGATTCAAGTGGTTGGGTAAAGTCGAACAGGCGATCGGTTGCGGTGTTTTCAGGTTCGGTTTCGGTCATTTCGACCTGGGCAGCAGGCTGTTCGGCCGGCTGGTTGACGACACGCGCCCAGGCAAAAACCGTCAGGCCGACGGCTGCCAGCAAGGCGAATCCGGTTGAATTTACAAAGTTCTTTGTCATGGTAAAAATTGCAGAGAGTGAGCGATAATGAGGGGTACTTGGCCCGGAGGACCGCGCCGGCAGGCTCACTACCAGCGCGGTTCCGGGAAGCGCGGATTAAAAGAAAACTTGGGACATCTTTTCGGGTCGGCAGGACGGAAATGCGTCCTGAGCACCTGGATTATGATGGCGCACGGGTGGGCCCGGTCAGGAAGTACCTGAGCGGCAGGCGTCCTTCCATGCAGCGGAAAAAACAATGGACCAGTCGTCTCCTGGCATTCGCCAAACCGGCCGGCTGCACAAGTGGGGGCTTTATAGCATTTTGATGTCTTATGCCCCGATTTGAGGGGATTAACAACCTGTGTAAAAGCCGGCCGATAATGGCATATTTTGCCAGCCGCATCAGTGCTGCGCACAAGGGCAGCAGCAAAGCGCTTCGGCAATCGGAGCGGGACGTTTCTTGTCGGTATCGGATATTCATCTTTCTCAGTGTCGGTCTGCTTGGCGCGCTGGTGTGTTATAGCCCTTTCCGCGCCGCTCATTTTCCCCGGGCCGAACGCTGGTGAAAAACCGATCATGGCTCGCCGGATGCTGCATTCAGCATCCAGTCATCGTTTTTCACCCGGTTTACACCAGGGCAAGCGCGTTTTGCGGCCTGTTGAACAATGCCGGTCAGGCGCCGGCGAATGGGTTGAATTTTATCTGGTAATAGCCGTGTCGCACTTCGAGGACATAACTGCCTGCTCCAAGTTGCCGGAAAGGCAAATCAAGGGCGGCGCTCAGGTCGTTTGGCAAACGGCATGGTTCGTGCAGTTCAAGTACGCCCTGCCGGAGGTGCCGGCGATAGAGCTCGGTGCAAAGCAGTTCGGGAAACAGCAGCATGGAAAACTCCCCAGTCTCCCCGC
>JADZFP010000089.1 GCA_020849825.1 Saprospiraceae bacterium | reverse complement strand
TGGGAGAAACGCCCTTTGCTTTCCACGGGGTGGCGCACTGTGACGCTGCCGATTGTATTTTCAGCAATTTCGACTGGGATGTCCTTGATGCGAGTGGAGCGGGTGTGTTGCCCGGCGGCCCGACGACGTTCAGCGCAATCGTTGGCTCCGATGCTTATTTTGACATTTATAACCTGAGCTCCAACTCGCTCACACCCAACGTAACCTACACCCTGAAAGTCACCTGGTATTGCGGCGGCAAGATTTGTACCTGTGAAGTCAAATTCCAGTTGTCGGTATGCGATTGCCAGTGTTTCAGTCCGGTTTCCAATGTTGCCATTACGAGCGGCACGCTGACGCTTTCTGCGCCTTGCGGGAGCACTTTGTTCCAGGGAATTCCCTGTCCGCCAGCTGGCAATTTTGTAAAAGTCACGGGCAAATTCCAGTGTGTCGGCACAGAATGCCTGCCTGGAAAGATCGTGAAGTACACGCTGACCGGCCCGAATGGACCGGTAACCAGCGGCAGCGTGCTGGCCACGCCGTTTTTCAGCATCAACCTGCTGCCGCAGCAGATGTATGCAGTGGGGCAGTACACCCTTACCATGACGGGCGAATGCAACGGGCAACCCTGTACGCCTTGTTTTTTCAAGTTTTTCCATCAATGTCCCGAACCCTGTCCCTGCCCCGATGCCACGTTTAACAACCGGGTCGATCAGGGTTTCGTAACCAGTTCGACCGGAACGGCCTGCAAGGCATGTTTTACGCCTAAAAACCTTGGTCCCTGCGAAAAAGTGGAATGGTTTGTCAACGTCGCCGGTCCCCTGGGGTCGCCGACGATGGGCAACGCGCCATTTTGCCATACTTTTTCCAGTACAAATACTTATCAGGTCAGGATGGATGTGACGCGGTATAAAACCGACGGTTCGGTATGTGCCACACGATCGAAAACCCAGTTTGTCAAAATCCTCTGCGACCCTACGAACTCGCCCTGCTCGGCCGATGTGGTCGCCAATCCCGGATTTGATCAGGGAGCGGTGGCCGGCGGCCTGAATTCGGGCGGTGCGACGTCCGGATGGCTGGGCGTTTACGGCGATCCGGTCGTAAAGGAAGGCTTCGGAGCCTCCGACGGCTGGTCGGTCATGCTTTCCGGCAACCGCGAATCGGCCGACGTACTGAGTCCTGAAAACCCAGGTTGCTGGGTAAAGGACACAGGAGTCATTTCGCTGCGCTTGTTGGTATGGGCCATCGATCATATTGCCACGGAGGGCAACAGCCAAAAGCCCGGAGAAAGCCTGGCGCTTCGGCTTTACCGGGGTGATGTACCCAATCCGCTCAGCGACACTTGTGACGGCGTAAATTGCCTTGAACTGGTCTCTTTCCTGCCCGAGCCTGCCGACAGCAGTATCTGGTTCAATCTGGATATTCCCTATAACTTGAGCAACTGGGCTGCTGTTGACAGTTGCGGCAATCCGTTGCCCGATCCGCAGGGTGTGCTGGTGCGGCCCGTGTTGTACGTGAGCAACTGGCTCGGAGCGGAATCGGGCGATGCGACGGAAACGCGTTCGATGGTGCTGGTCGACAATTTCTGCATCGACGGGGTATTGGTGAGTACGGAGTCGCCCTTGCACAAGGGGCGTATACGGCTATTCCCCAACCCCAACGACGGCGCCTTCACGGTGGAACTGCCGGAACCGGCGGCGCCGGGCACGTCATTCAGGGTGCTAAGCGTAACCGGGCAGAATGTTTTGGAATCGCCGGCCGGAGCGGGCCTGCGCCTGCAAACTGTTCAAGCCAGCGATTTACCTGGCGGGCTCTTCTTTTTGCAAGTCGTTTGTGAAGGAAAGATCCTGGCCGCTGAAAAATTTGTGAAATATTGACATACGGATTGGCCGGAGCATTGCCAAATTTCATCGTTTTCCTGCCAGTCATCAGTATATAACAACCGACCTTCATTTCTGACGACAACCAGGGTACCGCAGCATCAAATTTGTTGCCGGAAGACAGGTAACAAACCATTTTGTACCTGGATTTCACGGCATAAACCACCAACCAGCCCTGTTTTAAAAAATAAAAAACCCGCCTGTGGGGGGCGTTAAACAACCTCCGGGCCGCTTCTGGGAAACTTGTTTCCGGTTGCGGCCCGATTCTTTTATCAAAATCTTACCTGAAGCAAGTAAGCGGGCACAATCACATATTCCCATCCAAAATCATGTGTATGAAGAACTATCTGAATCTTTATCTGCCCTTATTCAAATTGCCCGCACTCCTTTTTTTGCTCCTTCTGCGGGGGAGGCGTACAGGGGCGCGGGCACTGATAAGCAATGATAATTTCAGGGTTCACTCGATTCGGACTGCAAACACACCCTAAGCCGAAGAAATGCTCGAAGGTTCATACTGCTGTTACACCAGTTATCTGATCCAAATTGACAAGTCGCCCGGAGGCGCTTATCTCGTGGGCCTGAAAGTAGAAGGCAAGGCCTGGACCTACCGGAAAGTGATGCTGATGCGGTAGCGCCGATTTTTTCAATCCTGTGTGCGCCACGGCACTCATTGCTTACATTTACCCGGCGTCCGTTTGGAAAACCGCCCCGATCATGGTCTATGCTACGTTTGCAAAATGCCGTGTCGTCCGCGCTTTGTTGTTTGTTAATCTTTCTTACGTCCGCAGCCGGCGCCCAGCACCCGCTGTGGCGCAATTTTACCATCAACGACGGCCTGCCCAGCAATGAAGTGTACAGCCTCATGCAGGACCGGCGCGGGTTCCTTTGGATCACCACCAACCAGGGCGTTTGCCATTTCAATGGCTATGCGTTCAGCCGCCCGGTCGATACCAGTACCAGCGTGGTGAGTTCTTCTTTCAACCTCTGCGAAGACGCCCGGGGGAGGGTCTGGTTTTCACGGCTTCCTGCCTCGCTTTGGCTGGTCGAAAACGATACCGTACGGCCCTGGAAGTACAATTCCACACTTGCCGCGTACCAGAAAAACATCGGTTATACCGGGCACTTTTTAACGCTCGGGGAAGATTCTGTCTGGGTGGAAATAGGCGGGAAGGGAATCCTGCAATTCGGTCAGGGGGGCTCCTCCCGGTTCGTGCAATCGCTGAATAAAGCGGGAATAAGCATCGCCAGTATTAACGGCGCCTTGCTCGAAGTAATAGAAACCGATCCGGGAGCAGAAAAAACAGACGGGCTGACCAAAACCACCGGACAAACCGAGGCAATTTACTTTTGGGAAAAAGGCAGGGCTGTGCCGCTGGGGCGTTTTCCCTTGAAAAATGTCGGGAAAGGCGTGCCGTTCAGAGCCTGGGCCTTGCGCAATGGTGATCTTATCCTGTGCTGCCAGCAAACATTTTACCTCGTGCACGACAATCGCCTGGTCTGGTACGGACAAAAAGACGTGTACGTAGAGCAAATAGTAGAAGATACCGACGGCGCGCTCTTGTTGTGTTCTGTGGCGGAAGGCACAAGCGGCTTGCTCCGCTATGCATCCCTGGAACATTTTAAACGCGACGAGTTTGTGAACCTCCTTCCCCGTCATGCCGTGATGAGAATACTGCGCGACCGTGAAGGCGGATGGTGGGCGGCTACCAGCGATGCGGGTATTTTTTATTGTAAAAACCCGGCCATGGATGTTTACGATACCTCCGAGGGCCTGCCTTCCGACAATGTGCAGCGGCTGGCTTCCGACGGCCGATTTACCTATGCAGGGCTTCGACCTTTCGATATTTGTGCGATTCCGGCAACGGGCGGGTCGCCGGTTCGCCTGCCCTGGCCACCCGGCACCGATTTCAAGGAACTGACCGATTTGCGCTTCGATACCCTCACCGGACGCCTGTGGTGCGGCGCGGATCTGTGTTTTTGGGAAAACGGCCACTGGACCTTTACCGGAAAATCTTTTGACCTGGTCAATAACCCGCTCAACAGCATTCCTGCACAAAACATCAACCCCGCACCCGACGCCCCGGTTTGGTGGGTCGACTACCGTTTCAAATTTGCCTCCGTCGACCGGTACAGCGGCAAAGCGACCAGTTATCACGAGATTGAAGATCGGATTTTTGCGATGGCGCCCAATGCCGATGGCACAATCTGGATGGCGACCCTGAACGGTTTGCGCCTGTGGCGCCGCGGAACGCTCGAACAACCGCCCTTTCAGCATCCGGCATTGCGTTTTCAACCCCGCGACGTCGAAAAACTGCCCGCCGCGGCCGGCGGGGGCATCGCGGTGGCCCTGCGCGGCGGCGGGATTTTGATCTGTGATGCCGAAGGCCGACTCGCCCAATTGGGTACGGCGCAGGGGCTGAGTTCCAATTCAATCAGCCGCCTCAAGGTTACAAGTGAAGGATTAATCTATGGCTGCTCAAATGCCGGACTGAATCGCCTCAGCCGCCGGTCCGACGGCACATGGAAGGTAGAAACATTGACCATAAAACACGGTTTGCCCTCCAATCAGGTCAACGACGTGCTCATTTCGGGCAACGAAATCTGGGTGGCCACCGATCGCGGCGTGGCGCATTACACATCGGGGATGAGCCCGGCAGCTATGCCGCCGCCGATGCTGGAAGCGGTGTGGGCAAACAAGCAGGCAACTACTTTCCAACCGGGGCTGACCCTCAATCACACGCAAAACAACCTGAATATCCTGTTTCTGGCGCTTCATTTGCGGTCGGACGGCGACATCCTCTATCGTTACCGCCTGCTGGGCGCCGACACAACGTATTCCTTTTCCCGCAACCGGGAGGTCGGTTATGTGGCCCTGCGGCCGGGTAATTATACTTTTGAAGTGCAGGCGCAAAACGAAGACGGGCATTGGAGCGAAGCGTCCCGCTGGTCGTTTGCCATTCAGCCTGCCTGGTGGAACACGGTGTGGTTCCGTACGCTGCTTGGGGCATCCTTTGTTGCCGGGGCATGGCTGTTGTTTCGCGCGCGTTTGCGTACGATCCGGGAAGAAAACGCGACACGTGAAAAAATCCGGGATCTGCAGTCCGCCGCGTTGCGGGCGCAAATGAATCCGCATTTTATCTTCAACTGCCTCAACAGCATACAAAGTTTTATCGCTGAAAATGCCGCCGCCTCGGCGACGCGCTATCTGGCCCGTTTCGCTCGTCTGGTACGGCTTGCATTGCATGCCTCGATCGAAGGCCGACATTCGTTGGCCGATGAAGTGGATATGCTGGATCATTATCTGGCACTGGAACAATTGCGCTTTCACGACAGATTCAGGTATGAGATTACCTGTGAAAATGACCTGGACAAAGACTGGACGACCATCCCCCCCTTGTTGGTACAGCCTTTTGTGGAGAATGCGATTCTGCACGGTATGAAGAACAAGCAAAATGACGGTCTGATACAGCTGCATTTTGCCATGGACGAACAGGATCTTGTGGTGACCGTAACCGACAATGGTCCCGGATTTTTACCTTCGAATGATCTGAACACTGCAAACGATAAGCATAAGTCGGTCGGACAGCAGCTTACCCGAAACAGACTGCAACTGCTTGCCGGAAATTACCATACGGCCGGACTTCGGCAGGAAACGATCATCGACGAACAGGGCAATGCCGCCGGCGCACGGGTCGTTATTCGCGTGCCACTGGAGGAAAAAACCTGAAGGGTCCGGTAAACAAGTTTTCACCTTTTTTGATCTTCATCAAAACAACACACAAACATGAAAAACATCGGTTTTAACCTGGTTTTCAGCATCCTTTTACTTTCAGCTCGGACCCTCATTGCGCAGAATGATACCCTGCCGCCGGGATTTAGTCAGCTGCTGGCACGCACCCGGTTGGCGTTTTCACATCCGGAGGGCATGATGCAGGTCGCCTGTATCGAAAACGGTCAGATGAACTACGAATACGCCCTCAAACTTCCCGATCACAATTTCGAGATCCGTTATGCCATCCGGCCAATGGATTCCCTGCTCATTCATCATCAAAATGAGGTGAAAAACGGCGCGACGGCCATCCACCCGAACAAGTGGGCGGGCGCTGTATTCAACGCGACTTTGCTGAATATCTCGGCTGGCGGCCCCAATTCAGGCAACTTGCCCGAAGTGTCCACCTTTCCGCCGGAAGCCGTGACGGAAGAATTCGGCGCCGATTGGGGCGCCGTGGCTTTTGTGCTATTGGGGCCCGAATTTGGCGGCACGACCTATAAATACTGCCTGGCCATGACCATTCACCGCGACAACGTGGGCGATGCCTACATCTTTTACCTCTCCGATGACAATCAAACCATGAGCGAATTGATGGAGAAGCCATTTCACGCGCTCAGATTCAGGTAAGCACTACTTCACCAGTTCGTATTTGTACGATACCCGCTCGATGCGCGGGTTACCTGCCGCATCGGTATTTTTAAAAATGACGTCGATATCGATCGTCTCCGATTCTTCTTTTTCCTTGCTGTCGAAAATAACGTCGAGCCGCGCCTTCTGACCCGGTGCAATGACGCCGCGCGGATAATCCACGGTGGTGCAATCGCAAGCCGCAACAACATCGATCTGAACATTTTCTGTGCCGGGATTGGTGAATTCGAAAAACATCGTCCGTTTTTCTCCTTTTTTGACCGGACCCAGTTCTACCATTTTTTTATCCCAGCTGACAAAAGCCGCGGGCGCTGCAGGCGCTGCGGGCTGGCTTTGCGCTTTGGGCAGGGTATTGCAGGACAACAGAATGCCAAGTGCGAACAGACAGAGCAGAGAATTGGGATGCATGGAGGAAAAGAGGTTGATACGGTTGATAAGGTTTATGAAGCGATTTTTTTCCCTTTCATCGCTTCCCGGATGCTGACGTCGAGCGCGCGGTGGGCGAGGGGAGTGGTGTAGGCGTTGAGGTTTTCTATGGCGCGGTGAATGACGTCTTTGTCCTGGCCTTCCGCTGCCCGGCGCAGTTCGTTTAACAAAGCATTTGTAATGTTTGTCTCTTCCTGGCTCAGGATGGCTTCATTCTGACGCAAAAATTTGTCGCCGGAAAGCAAGAGATTGTTCGCCTCGTTGCGGGCTTCCAGCAAGCCGCGCAGGGCGTGATCAGTTTGCGCGTTGGTGATGCTGTCGAGCAGCATGCGCCCCATGTCTTCTTCGCTGATGCCGTACGTGGGCCGTATGTCGATCTGTTGTTCTACGCCGGAGCGCAGCTCTTTGGCTCTGACAGTCAGTATTCCGTCGGCATTGAGAATGAAATGAATATCAATTTTGGGCAAACCGGCCGGCATGGGCGGAATACCCCGAAGGATAAACTCGCCGAGTTTGCGATTGTGTTCCACCAGATCGCGTTCACCCTGGAATATGCTGATTTTCAGGTTTTTTTGTCCATCGACGCTGGTTGTGTACTGACGGCCGGCTTTTCCGGGTACTTTGGAGTTGCGGGGGATGATCACGTCCATAAGGCCGCCCACGGTTTCGATGCCCAGCGACAATGGCGTGATGTCGAGCAGGAGCAGGTCTTTCTGGTTGCCGGCCAGCACGTCGGCCTGAACGGCGGCGCCCAGGGCCACCACTTCGTCGGGGTTCAGGTTGTCGTAGACTGCCTGGCCAAAAAATGCCGAAACAGCGCTCCTTACGAGCGGCACCCGTGTGCTGCCGCCCACCATCACGATCTTGTCGACCTGATCGGGCCGCAGTTTGGCATCGGAAAGCGCCCGCCGGCAGCAGTCGATCGTGCGTTGTACGAGCGGCTGGATCAGGGTGTCGAATTCGTTTCGGGTCAGCCGGAGTTTTTTTTCAAAAATCTCGTTTTCAAATACATCTGCGCTGGAAAGCGCCTTTTTTGCCGCCTCTGCCTGCAAGCGGATGGCCTGGGCAAATTCTTTTTCCTCCGACAAAAATTCCCGGCTGACGCCCAGTTGACCCAGCCAAAAATCCACGATGGCGTGGTCGAAATCGTCGCCGCCGAGAAAAGTGTCGCCATTGGTCGAACGCACTTCGAACACGCCATCCTGAATTTGCAGGATGGAAATATCGAAAGTGCCGCCGCCCAAGTCGTACACGGCGATGGTTTCCGATTCGTTTTTGTCCAGACCGTAGGCCAGTGCTGCCGCAGTGGGTTCGTTGACGATGCGGAGCACGTCGAGTCCTGCGAGTTTGCCGGCATCGCGGGTGGCCTGTCGCTGGTTGTCGTTGAAATAGGCGGGTACAGTGATGACTGCCTTCGACACCGGGGCGCCGAGTTCGCGTTCGGTGCGGGTTTTGAGTTCGCGCAGGATCATGGCGCTGAGTTCGACGGGGGTGTAAAACCGATCGTTTACCCGCACTTTAACGAGCGCATCCTGGTCGTCGTCGATAATCTGATAACCGAAGAAGCCGCGGATGTTTTCCACGTCCCGATAGGATTTGCCCATCAGACGTTTAACGGAAAAAATGGTATTGGCCGGATCGGTCACCAGTTTGGCGCGGGCGGCATCGCCTACCACGACTTCGCCTTGCGGGGCAAAATGCACGATGGAGGGCACCAGAGTGTTTTTCTGATCCGGACCTTTAACGCAAACCGGGACGCCCTCTTTCATATAGGTCACAAGACTGTTGGTCGTGCCCAGGTCGATGCCGATGATCAGTTCCGGAGCAGCCTGGTCGAGGCTGCCGTCTTTTAAATTAATAGGAATAATGGCCATATTTTCTTTTTACACCGGGCAAACCGGTCGCGGTATTTCAGAACAAGATTTTGCTTTGGGGCCGCAAAAGTAAACACACGGAAAATTTATTGGTTTTTTGCAACGTCTAAAAGCATCTACATTTGTTTGTTATCTCCGGTCTTTTCAGCACCCTTCGCCACTTGAACTATGCGTGAATTTTTCGTTTCAAAACCCAACCGGCTCTGGATGATCCTGTCGGGTTTTTTCCTGACCAATGCCCTGGTAGCCGAGTTTATGGGCGTAAAGCTCTTTTCTCTTGAGCGCACATTCGGGTATCAGGAGGTCAACTGGACGATTCTGGGGCAGTCGAATTTGTCGTTTACGCTTACCGCGGGCGTGCTGCTCTGGCCGGTCGTCTTTGTGATGACCGACCTGATCAACGAATACTACGGGCGCCGCGGCATTCGTATGTTGTCGTATCTGGCGGCAGGACTGATTGCCTACGGGTTCATGATGCTTTTTTTCGCCATGCAGCTCACCCCGGCGGAGTTTTGGCGAAGTTCGCATTTGAGCAACCCCAATTTGTCGGAGCAGGTGAAAACTGCCGTGACCGATTTCGATGCGGCTTATCAGCTGGTTTTCGGGCAAAGCCTGTGGATTATCGTTGGTTCGTTGACGGCCTTCCTGATTGGCCAGATTGTGGACG
>JADZFP010000088.1 GCA_020849825.1 Saprospiraceae bacterium | reverse complement strand
GACGTGGAAAAATTCTCTAAAAAAGCCCGGAAAAGAGGTTTGGAAAGTATGCTGACCATTCGGGAACAACAAACGCGGGTAGAAGTATGGGCTAAGGAACGGCGTAACAAATTGCGCAAAGTGGTCGTACTCGTGCGCGAGCCGGAAACCTTTGCGTTGGTGAGTTTCCGCACCAAAATGCACATCGATGAAATCGGCCAGTTGCTGAAAGACCTGCCTAAAGAGTTTAAGGGAAAATCGGATAATCCGCTGCTGCCAGACAATGTGCGTTCAGTGATTCGGATTTAATTTGCGCTTTTGTACCAAAAAAACAGGCCGCCGGGTATCCGGCGGCCTGTTTTTATTTTTTACGGCAGAAATATGCAGCACTTATGGGAAATGACTTTTTAGAACAAGAGAGTCAATACGCCATTTTGCCTATGCTCCTTATTCGTCGTCGTCGTCAAATTTTTGCCGGGGCGTATAGCCGGCGTCTTCCATCGTCTCATTGTCCAGCTCCCAGTCTTCCTTATTGGCTCCGGGGCGTTTTCCAGCCGGTAGCCGCACTTTATCGCCGATCGGTTTGGTAGCCGGACGGCTGCCCTCTTCCGTAGGGGTGCCGAATTGGTCGGGGGTGTCGGAATCGGAAGAGGAATCTTTGCCGGCATTGGCGATATTTTTACCGTCAATACTTTTGGTTGCGTGTGGTACAAGGCGCAACCGGCTCTTATCGATCAACTGTCCGGTTACGGTGCATATCCCATAAGTTTTGTTCTGGATACGCAACAGCGCGTTGCGCAAATCCTGAATATGCCGTTGCTGACGGGCTGCCATACGTTGCTGCATTTCCAAATCAGTGTGAGCGGACGAATCATCGTACCAATCGCCTCCCTGCTGGTTGAAGCCGTTTTCATTCAACTCATCAATTTGCTTTTGCGTGAAATTCAGCTCTTCCTCGGCTTTCGCCAATTTTTCTTCGATAAGCAGTTTGAACTCAAGAAGGTCTTCGTCGCTATACCGTACTTTCAGATCGTTTGACATAATAGCAATGGTCGGTTATGGTGGTGAATTAAACTACACAAGGGGATTTAGGGCGCAAAATTAGTTCAAAAATTACGTTGGCAACGCAGGCGGCTTAAAAAATTAATTATTCTTTCATACACAGAACGAAATTTGGCTGCACGCCAAAAAAAATGACGTACTTTTGCGCGCACTTTTTATTCAATGCCCCCAACCAAACAAAAGTTTGAGCCTGACCACTGAACACTGTCTAATCAAAAGCATGATGATGGTCGACACCAAGACATTGCCCCACCCCACCACTAATTTAAAAAACCAGACTCCGCCCCTCACCGACGCTTACCGGCAGGAAGTGTTGCACGATTTTCATATCTGTTGTATCAGCCGCGAAGCCAGCGTACTGGCCCGCAAAGAAGTGCTGACCGGCCGCGCCAATTTCGGCATTATCGGCGACGGCAAAGAGGTGGCCCAGGTGGCCATGGCCAAAGCCTGGCGTAAAGGCGACTTCCGCTCCGGCTATTACCGCGACCAAACGCTGATGCTGGCACTCGACCTGATGTCCCTGGACGACTTTTTCGGTCAGTTGTATGGCGATCCGGAAAACGACAAATTTTCCAGCGGCCGGCAGATGAACTGCCATTTCGCCACGCCCTTCATCGATACGGAAGGTAACTGGCTGGATTTGAAAAACCGGTATAATATCACCTCGGATATTTCGCCGACTGCCGGTCAAATGGCCCGGGCCCTGGGCCTGGCACTCGCCTCCAAAAAATTCCGGGAATTGCCGGGATTGTCCGGGCATCTCTCCGAAAAAGGCAATGAAGTTGCGTTTTGCACCATCGGCGATGCCTCTACTTCCGAGGGCGCTTTTTGGGAAACGATCAATGCCGCGGGCGTACTTCAGGTGCCGTTGTCCGTGTCCGTTTGGGATGACGGCTACGGCATTTCGGTGCCCCAAAAGTATCAGACCACTAAAGAGAATATTTCTGAAATCCTCAGCGGCTTCGAGGGCGAAGACGGCATCAATATTTACGTGGGTAAAGGCTGGGACTATCCCGGATTGTGCCGCCTGTACCAGGAAGGTATCGCTGCGATGCGGGAAACCCATCGCCCCGCCTTGTTCCATATCCGGGAAGTGACCCAACAATTGGGGCACTCCACCTCCGGCGACCACCGGCGCTATAAAAGCCCGGAACGCCTCGCCTGGGAAGAAACGTATGATTGCAACCGCCGCATGGCCGAATGGATGATTGAAAGCGGCATTGCGACCGCTACAGACATCGAAGCCATCAAAACAGAAGCCAAACGACTGGTGACGGATGCGGCGCAGCGCGCCTACCGGCATTATCACGACGCCGTCGGCGCCGACCGGCAAACGCTGGCGAATGCTTTGCAGGCGGCCCAGGCGGCTCACCCGGATGTCCAGGCGCTTTCGGCACTGGCCACCGAGCTGGAACAGAAACGAGAGCCCCTGCGCTTCGAACTCTCCAGGTTCGCCCGCCGGGCGTTATTTGCCTTAAATGGGAAATCCGGTGCTACGTTGGAGCAAATCAGCGCTTTCGCTGCCCGGGAAATGGCAAACGGCGACCGCTGGTACTCCGAAAATCTGTACAGTGCTTCACCCAAATCGGCCCTCCGGATTCCGGCAGTGCCGGCCCGCTTTTCCGACGAATCGCCCCTGAAGGATGGTTTTGAGGTGCTGAATGCCTGCGTCGACGCCAATTTTGAAAAATATCCGGAATTATTCGCCTTTGGGGAAGACGTGGGCCATATCGGCGATGTCAACCAGGGCATGCGCGGCTTGCAGCAAAAATACGGTCTCGAACGGATCTTCGATACCGGGATCCGGGAGTGGACGATCATGGGCCAGGCTATCGGTATGGCTATGCGCGGATTGCGGCCTATCGCCGAAATCCAATACCTCGACTACCT
>JADZFP010000087.1 GCA_020849825.1 Saprospiraceae bacterium | reverse complement strand
GGCGCGGCCTATGCCGACCTGGATGGCGACGGCGATCTGGACCTCATTGTAAGCCGGCTGGAAAACGAGGCGCTTTTGTACAAAAACACCGCCGCAGACAACCGCAAAGGCAACTGGCTGCAAATCGAACTGGAAGGCCCGTCAGGCAACCCGGATGCCTTCGGCGCGGTGGTACGGGTAAGCGCTGCCGGTCGCGTCTGGCAGCAGGAAATGACGCCTTATCGCGGGTTCTTTTCCAGTTGCGAGCCCTTGCTGCAATTCGGACTGGGCGACAAAAGCACTGTCGACAAAATAGAGGTGCAATTTCCCGGCGGTAAGTTGGCAGTAGCCAGCAACCAGCCTGCAAATCAACGTATTACCCTCAAAATAGCCGATGCGAAACCCGGCAAACTGGCTCCAATTGCTGCACAAAGCGCCACGCTCTTAGCAGAGAGCACCGGCCAGAATGGCCTGAACTACCAATCTGCCGACGACGGCTTTCCCGATTTCAACCGTGAGCGTTTGCTGCCCTGGCGGCTTTCGACACCCGGCCCGCGAATAGCTGTGGGAGACGTGAATGGCGACGGCTTGGACGATTGCTTTTTTGGCGGAACGCCAGGTAAACCGGGGGGCTTGTTCATCCAGCAAAAAAGCGGACAGTTCAGTCGCGGCGCCGACCCGGGCCAGGCCGATAAAATTTACGAAGACGGCGGCGTTGTGTTTTTCGATGCCGATGCAGACGGAGACCGTGATCTTTTTGTCGCCAGCAGCGGCTCGGCTGCCGCGGCCGGACGCGACGATTACCAGCCCCGGCTATACCTCAACGATGGGAGCGGAAAATTCACCCGCAGCCTGGATGCACTGCCAAAAATCACCGACAGCGGATCATCTGTTGCGCCTTATGATTTCGACAACGATGGCGACCCCGACCTGTTTCTCGGGGGCTGGTGCGTACCCGGAGCATATCCTTCGCCTCCGGCCAGTCATGTTTTGCGCAACGATAAGGGCAAATTCACCGACGTAACGCAGCAAGTTGCCCCCGCATTTGCCTATTGCGGAATGGTGCGCGGCCTGCAGTTTGCCGATCTCAACGGCGACAAACGCCCCGAACTTATCGTGGCCGGCGAATGGATGCCGATTACGGTATTCAAACAGGAAGGCGCCGCGTTTCGCGATGCAACAGCCGAATTCGGACTCTCGGAAACCCAGGGATTCTGGCGCAGTCTGGCAGCCGCCGACCTCGATGGCGACGGGGATGTCGATCTCGTCGCTGGCAACCTGGGGCTGAATACCCGATTGAAAGCCACGCCGCAGGAGCTGCTGTTTGTGTATTACAAAGACTTCGACGCCAACGGCAGCACTGATGCCATCATGGGATACGCCGACAATGGCGTCGAATACACGCTGGCATACCGCGATGTTTTGCTGAAACAATTGCCCGGCCTGAAAAAGAAATTCGTTCGCAACGAGCCTTATGCCTACGCTACACTGGAAGATGTTTTTTCAAGGGATGAATTAAAATCGGCACGTTACCTCAAATCCGTTTTGCTGGAAACCTGCTGGCTGGAGAACCAGGGCGGCAAGTTTGTTGTGCACAAATTGTCCAATGAGGCCCAAATCGCCCCCGTCTGGGGCATCGTAGTGACCGATGTGGACGGAAATGGCGCCGCCGACATCATTTTGGCGGGCAATGAAATGGGGATGCAGGCCGAAACCGGTCCGGTTGACTCAGGCAACGGATTGATCCTGCTCAATGAGGGAAAGGGTAATTTCAGACCAGTTCCTTCAAGGCAATCCGGTTTTTGGGCAACAAGAGAAGCGCGGGACCTTGCTTTGGTAAAACAGGCCGATGGAAAAAGCCTTTTAATTGTCGGCAATCACAACGGCGAAATCCAAACATTCAAGTATTGACTTTGTCACAATGAAAACAATCGAACTCACTGGTCTGATATTGATTTTTGCCCTCTTTGCTTCCCTTTCCAAGGCACAAACGAACATGCTTACCTACGCCGGCAATGAGGGGTCGGAAGCCTTTTATGACGTGGCCCAGTTGTCGAACGGGAATATCCTTGTGTTGGGTGCAGCCAGCGATCTCGACTGGATCGCACCGGAGGCGCCAAGAGTAGAACTGTCTGCCGGCGATATTCAAAATAACGCCGGTACGCAAAAGATAGCCTTTATTCTCCTGCTCGACAGCACTGCTCAGCAACTGCTGAGTGTTTACCATTTGCCAAAGGGAGCCGCTGAAAATTTCAGGTTCATCAAATTCAGCAACATGCAAGCGCAGTCAACGGAGGGCATTTACATCAGCGGAGATATCGAAGACAGTGCTACGGGCGGTTATTTCATTGGCAAACTCAACCATAATTTTATTGATGGCGTACCAACCGGGTTTGATTTTATCATCACGGTAAAAGCCAAAACAGGTTCGTATCCCAAAATTTATCACCCCTGGGACGTAGGTAACGACGGTAAAGTCGTCTATGCTTACGGCGATTCGCACGATTACAACTGGTCGGCTGTGTACCGGCAAAAGGCCGATGGCACGGATGACCTGGTGCCTAACTGGCGGATACACTGGACGACGAGCGGAACCGAATTCTACGGCGCCGCCGATGAGTACCCGGGCCCGCTCGCCGACTTGTCATTCAGTGGAATAGTGTTCAAAAGAGACGGTCAACGCTGCGAATTGAGATCTCGCACACAGGATGATTACGACTTTTGGCAACCCGATGGTAACGGAGGCATGAAAAAGGGCAAATGGCCGCTCGACGTGCTTTTTGATGCGCCTTGTGTCCCCCAAGGCTCTGCCAATACGACCAGTGGTCCAGGGTATACCGGTTATTCGCCGGGCGCTACATTTACCTATGGCCCCTCTGCAATCTGCATCGACCGGCGAAACAACCATATTTACATCGGTTTCAATGCCAAAAGTGTAACACCTTCCGGTCAGCCGGATTTTGAACCGGCAGTCATGGCAATGGACGACAGCGGCGAGATGAAATGGTGGTCGCGGCTGTACCATGAAGTCCGCCCCGACGGCGATACCCTCATTTCTGAGCCGGATCAGTACAT
>JADZFP010000086.1 GCA_020849825.1 Saprospiraceae bacterium | reverse complement strand
GGTGAATGGGTGAATTGGTTATAAACGGGTTACTGCTGCGCTCGGGTTCGGTTTGCTTTTGCGGGCTAAATCCTTGAAATGGGAGCAGCAGTAACCCTTTTATAACCAATTCACCCATTCACCAAATCACCACTTATTTACCACTAACTTCCGCACCTGCATCTGTTGTTCGTTGCCGATATGGAGCAGGTAAATGCCGTTGGGCAGGTCGGAGAGCTGGATTTGGCCGTTCCAGCTGCCTTGCTCCGGTGCGATGTTTTGTTGCAGGAGGAGTTGGCCGTTGAGGTCGTACAAACGGAGCGTGGCCGTTTGAGCGCCGAGGCCGTCGATTTGCACGTTGGTCGTGTGAGCGGCCGGGTTGGGCCATACGCGGAGGGTAGCGGAAGCAACTTCCGTCAGGCTGCTGCGATCGTCGGCGGTAGCGGATTTGAGGGCGCTGTCGTCGTTGCCCACGAGGTTGGTCGCGGTTTTGAACTTGCGCCAGCCGGTCCATTTGCTGTGTGTCGTAGCCGAGCAGTTGGCCCGTACCTTGAATTTGTAGCGGGTGTTCGGGCTGAGTCCGGTGAGCAGGTAGGAGTTGGTCGTCACGGTCGTTGTGATCTGGAAGGGGTTGGCGCCTTGCTGGATGCGTTCCACTTCGAGGCTGTAAGAGATTACGCCGGGTACCGAATCCCAGGTCAGCAGCGCGGAATTGGATGTGATATTGACGGCAAACTGGTTGGTGGGTTTAGCACAACCGCCGGTACCGCCGCCGCCGGGAGGACCACCCAGCGTTCCGTTGAAATACTGCCAGGCCGACCAGTCACTCTGCGCGCCGGCTGCGCAACGGGTGCGCACTTTAAATTTGTATAACACGCCCGATTGCAAGCCGGTAACGACATAAAACGTATCGACAGAGGAAACTTCGAGGTGGAAATTACTGGGTACATTCTGTTCGTCTTCGATCTCGATATCGTACTGCACCGCGCCGGAGACCCCGTTCCATTTCAGGGTAGCGCTCGTGCCCGAAAGGGCTGCCGTCAGGCCGGCCGGTGCAACGCAATCGCCGCCGGTACCGCCGCCGCCGTTGCCGCCGCCGGAGCCATTAAAAAACAACCAGGCCGACCAGTCGCTCTGACCGCTGCTGCAACGGGCGCGCACTTTGAATTTGTACAACACACCGGCTTGCAAGCCAGGAAGCGCGTAGGTTGTGCTGGTTGTGCTGTCTTCGAGATGGAAGGTACTGGGGTTGTTTTGCTCGTCTTCCACTTCGATGTAATATTTGACGGCGCCTTGCACTGCTGCCCAGTTGAGGGTAGCCGTGCCGCCCGAAACGCTGGCCGTCAGGCCGGAAGGAATGGCGCAATCGCCGGAACCACCGCCGTTGCCGCCACCGCCCGTGCCGCCGCCGTTGCCGCCGGATGCCGTGAAAAAGAACCACTCCGACCAGTCGCTTTTGTCGCCGCCGCAGTGGGTGCGTACTTTGAATTTGTACAACACGCCGGCTTGCAGGCCCGTGAGCACGTAACTGTTGCCGGTTACGGTTGTTTCGATGTGGAAGGTGCTGGGGTTGTTTTGCTCGTCCTGGGCTTCCACTTCATAAGAAGTAGCACCGCTGACTGCGGCCCAGTTGAGGGTGGCGGAGCCGCCAGCGTTGTCGGTTACATTAAGGCCGCTCGCGATGTCGCAAGCCAGGCAGATGCCGGAAGGCGGGAAGGTTGACGGAGCAGCCGTACCGAACGACCAGAGTCCGAAAACCAGAAGAAGGATAGAGAAGAATCGTGTTTGCATAGTGTTGAAAATTGGACTGATTGATATTTGATTTGACGCCAACGTTTCCCGGCCGGAATAAGCGTTGGCCTGGATCAAATGTGGTATCAGTCCGTACGCCTGCACAACTCTTTGCATCCGAACGGGAAGGAAAACACGACTCAAGCGGAAGAAACCGACTTTAAATAAAAATTCTTATCCGGCGATCGACACCCCGATAAGTTTGCCGATTCCGAAAGTAATCGCGGCGGCCAGCAGCCCGAATACCACCTGACGCATACCGGAGAACCAGATGCTTTTGCCGGTAAACAGGGTGATAGCCGACCCGATCAGAAACAACCCGACTGTACTGGCGACAACACTGATGAGTATGGCCGTATAGCCTCCTCCCCAGAAAAACGGCGCCAGGGGGATGATCGCTCCGATCGCGAACAGGACAAACGAGGTGATCGCCGCTTCCCAGGCCGAACTTTTCAATTCTTCGGGATTGATGCCCAGTTCTTCCTTGACCAGCACTTCATGCGCGTGTTCGTGGTCCGACATGATCTTTGTCGCCATATCGTGGGCCTGGGCTTCCGGTATCCCTTTGGCCATGTAAATCAGTGTGATTTCTTTCAATTCACCTTCCGGATTGCTTATAATCTCTTCCATTTCAAGGGCCATCTGCCGTTCGTAAAGTTCCTGGGAGCTTTTAACCGAAATCCATTCCCCCAGGGCCATCGACAATGCACCGGCCAGCAAACCCGCGGAGCCGGCGAGGAGCACCTCGCTTTGCCCGCTGGTGGCCCCGGCCACACCCATCACCAGGCTCATGTTGGACACCAGTCCGTCGTTGGCGCCGAGAACGGCTGCGCGCAGGGCGTTGCCGCCTACCGATTTGTGCCGCCCCTCGATGCGGGATAGGTTTTCGCCGCTGACCTTGTGGCGGCTGGTCATCAGGGTTTGCAGAATTTTAATGTGGTTGCCTTCGTCGCCCCGCACAGGCTGGTTTTGCGCTTCTTTCTGTTGTACGGCCGCACGGGCGATGCTTTTTTCGGTGTCCATCAGGACGCCGATGATGTAGTCGTAGCCCAAAACTTTCCCGATCCGGTTGAGGGTGCGGGCACGCCAGGATGGCTCGGGCAAGGCAAGATCGGGCAACTGCTGGCGCAGGTGGGTCAGCATGTGGCCGGCGTGCTCCGCTTCTATGTCGGCCAGGTTCTCAAATACCGCCGCTATGCCCTTATCGTCTTCGGCGGCAGCAATTTTTCGATATAGGAAGGCGGCGTCCACCTCGGTTTGGAGGCTGGCCAACGCGGTATTGCGATCGGGCTTGTTCATGTTAAGATCAGGTGAAATAAAAAGACGGATGCATCGAGGTCTATCTTTGCACCTTGTAAAGGTACAATTCAGTATATTCAAAGCATACGAGCAGCAGCCATACACACCGCTGATTGATGTCATTGCCCATCGTCCATTTCCTACCCATGATAGACCCTACCGCGTATCTCAAACCCCGAAAGTTGCACTACTACCGCCTGATCTGGTTCAAACACGATCTTCCCGCAGGACTGAGCGTATTTCTGGTCGCGCTGCCCTTGTGCCTGGGCATTTCGCTGGCCTCCGGCGCGCCTTTGTATGCCGGCATTTTATCGGGGGTGATCGGCGGCATTGTGGTCTCGCTGGTGAGCGACTCCCAACTGGGGGTTTCCGGGCCGGCCGCCGGCCTCACGACCGTGGTGAGCGCGTCGATCATCGGGCTGGGCGATTACCGCATATTTCTGCTGGCGGTGTTTTTCGCCGGTTTGTTTCAGCTAAGCCTGGGCGTGCTGCAACTGGGCACGGTTGCGCGCTATTTTCCTTCTGCAGTGATCAAGGGAATGCTGGCGGCCATCGGCATTATCCTGATTTCCAAACAAATCCCCCTTTCCCTTGGCTACGACCAGCCGGATTTCTGGACCGAGGGTTTTGCCGGCTTGTTCAGTTCCAACCATTTTTATAAAAACCTGGGCAATTTTTATCAGCATTTTTCACTGCCTGTCGTGGTTATATCGGCGGTTTCGATCGCCGTTCTCGGTCTTTTGGGCAGTTTTTTTCGCAAAAAAGCCAAATGGCTCCCGCTCCCCTTGCTGGTTGTACTGGTGGGGGTGGCGATCAGTCTGGCATTCGGGGCATTTTTGCCCGACTGGGCGCTGAAACCCGCACAGATTGTCAATATCCCCAACAACATTTTCGGACAAATCTCAACGCCCGATTTTTCCAAAATATGGGACAACTCCCGGGTATTTCAGGATGCGTTCACCATTGCGCTGCTGGCCAGCCTGGAAACGCTGCTCTGCGTGGAAGCCATCGACAAACTCGATCCGCTGAAAAGGCGCACCTCCGTCAACCGCGAACTCATCGCACAAGGCATCGGCAACATGGGCTGCGGCATGGTCGGGGCAATCCCGATGACGGCGGTGATCGTGCGCGGAGCGGCCAACGTGCAGGCCGGCGCCCGTACCCGTTTGTCGGCATTTACGCACGGGGTTTTTCTGCTGGTTGCCGTGGCCAGTATTCCTTTTGCCCTCAACCTGATTCCGTACGCTTCTCTCGCCGCGATTTTGCTCATCACGGGCTACAATCTGACCCGCCCGAGCCTGTACCGGCAGATGTTCCGGCTGGGCTGGAACCAGTTTTTACCTTTTATCATCACCATCGTCGTCATTCTGATGACCGATTTGCTCGAAGGCGTGGCCATTGGTCTGGCCATTTCCATTTATTTCATTGTCAGGAACAATTTCAAGGCGGAATACGAGATCGAACACCACCGGGAGTCGGCGACCGAGCATTTTACCATCCGGCTCAACTCGATGGTGACTTTTCTCAACAAAGTGAATCTGCAAAAAGCGTTGTACAAAATACCCCCCTACTCCGTGCTCACGATCGATGGGAGCAACAGCCGTTTTGTCGACTACGACGTGCTGGAAATGATCAGCGAGTTTGAAAAACAGGCGCATGAAAAGCATATCCAGTTGATTCTGATCAAACTGGAACGGGTCGACGTCAGTACTTTGCACTAAGCTCCGACACCTTGATACCGTGTTCGGCATCGAACGACCAGCGCCCCAGGAAGGTTCGGACGTAGGCATTTTGCCCCAGGTATTCCATAAAAAGGTCGCGACTGATATTGCGCGCGCCCAGGCGCATCAGGTGTTCGGTGTCCTGCTGGCAGTCGATGAGCACAAAACCCGCCTGTTCGAGGGCTTTAACCAGCCGGATAAAGCCCGCTTTGGAGGCGTTGGTGACCCGCGCGAACATGCTTTCTCCGTAAAACACCTTGCCCAGCGATACCCCGTACAAACCGCCTACCAGTTCGCCGTCCTGCCAGACCTCGACCGAATGCGCCAGGCCGGCCTCGTGCAGTGCAGTGTAACCTTGTACGAAGGGATCGGAAATCCAGGTGCCTTTCTGGCCGTCGCGGGGTGTTTCGGCGCAGGCTTCGATGACCCTTGAAAAGCAGGTATCGAGGGTGTATTGAAATTTGTGCTGATTGAAAACAGAGCGCATGCTTTTGTGCACGACCAGTTCGGCGGGAAACAATACGCAGCGCGGATCGGGGGCGTACCAGTAAAAATACCCGCCTTCTTCAAACCAGGGAAAAATGCCGTTGCGGTAAGCCAGCACCAGCCGTTCGACGCTCAGGTCGCCGCCAACGGCCAGCAACCCGCCGGCCGGTTCGGCCAGTTTGGGGTGCGGGAAACTCAGTTCGGATTCGTTCAGCCAGAAAACAGGCACGTGCAGAATATGGGCTTGAAGCGGCAAAAATAAAGGCGGCAGGGATTTATTTCCTGCCGCCTGTGGTCATGGTTGTGTTGTGTATCGTGGTGGCGATCAGGCCACGGCAATCACTTTTGTTTTTGCCCACTGGTCGCCGAGGCGCAGTTTCTGCGGGTTGGTGAGCATCACGATCAGTTCGATAAGGGGGAAAAGCGGGATCATCAGCACGATGTTGCGGATAATTACCGGCCCCCAGTTGTTGGTCAGATCCTGGCCATCGGACGACACGGCGCGAATGTTCATGGCTTTTTTACCGATGCTCTGGCCGTTGAGGAAAGGCAGGCCATCGCGGGTAAGGAAGTAAGCGATTGCGGCGATCCAGCCGACAAAAGGCACGAAGGAGACTGCACCGGCCACCACGGCATCGATGATGTAGGCGATGATGCGGTTGCCGTCGCTGGCGGTACGTTGATCGGTGTTAGTGGGTTGATCCAAAGTTTCCATACCAGAAAAAATAAGGAGTTTGAGTGAAGAAGATGACAGAGCGCCAAGGGGCTTGGCGGGGGTGAAGTTAGAACACAGCAACGGGAGATGTTTCACCCGGAACATGTTTTTTTACAACCGCTGCCGTTCCAAACTACTCTCCCTCATCAAGTTCGGCCGACAACCCCCGATCGAGCAGGGCTTCGCACAGCGGGCGCAGTTCGTCGACCGGCCCCGTTTTTACGGTGGCTTTGCCCTTGAAATGAATCATCAGCGACAACTGCTCCGCCTGCTCGCTGGTGTGCTTCAGCACCTCCATAAAGCACTGGATGACCCATTCGAAGGTGTTGTGATCATCGTTGTACACGATAATCCTGCCGGGCGAACCCGAGCCTATGTCGTCTTCGACAAGGACGTCCTCTTCTTCATCCCAATGTGGTTTGGTACCGGGCATAGATATGGTTTATCAGGAATTTGAAATTCCCTTCAATGTTTCTTTAATGGCTGCAAAATTGGGCAAATCGCCGGCGCTTTCCAACACTTCCGCATAACGGATAATTCCCTTGCGATCGATTACAAAAGCCGAACGTTTGGACACGCCTTTCATTTCAAACGCGAAATCCTTGTAAAGAGAATCGTACTTTTTACTCACCGTTTTGTTGAAGTCCGACAACAACGCGAAGTTGAAGCCCTGCTCTTCTTTCCACTTTTGCAGCGTGTAAAGACTGTCGACCGAAACGGCCAGAATACGGGCGTCCAGTTGTTCGTAATCAGCCAGGCTGTCGCGCATCATACACAGTTCCTTGGTGCAGACACCGGTAAAAGCCAGTGGAAAAAACAGCAGTACAACGTTTTGGTCCAGTTGTTCGGACAATTTGACCAGCGATTTGTCGCTGGCGCGCAGGGTAAAGTCGGGGGCTTTGTCGCCGGGTTGCAAAGGCATAGAACGGTTCAGAAGAAACTTGAAAAGTGGAGTGCAAAAGTAGGAAAAGCCCCCGATACCCAATACCCGCTAACGCAGTTGCCGCAAAAACCAATCCCGCTCCGGCAGATGCGGCACGGCCTCCACCTGCACTTTCAACGCGGCAACGGCCCGGGCATCGTTGAACCGCAGGGCCGTCAGGCGGCGCATGAGCGCGATAAACGAGGTATAATTGACGCGGTGATAACCCAGCACTTTTTTTCTGCGCAGAAATACGCCGAGGCTGTCGAGCTGGTTTTCGAGGGCGTCAAACTCATCCAGTTCGTAGTAGATGATACACAGGAGCGTCTTGGCGGCCAGGTTGTGCAGCACATCGTCGTAGTGCATTTGCAACAAATGCTGCATGGCGTCGCGATGCCGCCCCAGATCGTAGTGATAACGCGCCATATTGAAATGAAACGCACCCTCGCGGTGGCCGGCGGGCAACATGGGGGCGTATGCTTCGAGAAACTGTTTTACCCACTCGAATTCGCGCAGCCGCAGGGCTGTAAGGGCGATGTTGGTGTAGGTCCAGCGCGACAACTGCCCGTCTTCCAGCAAGGCGCCATGCCGGAGCCCCGACTGGTACAGGTCGAATACGTCGCGGAAATATTGCTCTTCGGACTGGTTGATTCGGCGGATGCAAAAATTGATCGCCAGCAGGTACAGGTCGTGCGTTTCGGCCAGTGAAAACCGGGCGCCGTGTTCCTGCAACACGGTTTTCAGTCGCCGGAAATGATCGTCGCTGCCGGCCTCCCCCAATTGTGCAAAGTAGCCGTGGTAAAATGCCGCCACGACTGGTATTTCCAGATAACGATGATGGTCGAGAAATTGCAGAACAGGAGCCAGGAGTCCCTGATCGTAACCCTTTCGCGCCACGGCCTGATGGCTGCTGAGCAGGCAGCCGGTGCGCAGTTTTTCACAAATAAAAGCGATGTCCAGCGCGTCCGACAAGTCCTGCAGGGGCAGTGCCCGCGCGCGGCCTTGTTGTTGCGACAACTGAAGGGTCTCCAGTTGAATCTCGTATTGGAGCCTTTGGTACGACGCCCCGCGCGAACCCTCCGCCTCGAGCCGGCGGCTCGTGTAGCGCAGCATGGCCGCGGCAGCATCGTCGAGGCGCAAACGACGCAATTGCGCCACGGTAAGCAGATGCCCCGCCGCGGGTTGCTCCCGCCAGGCTTCCAGGGCCAAAAACCGCTCCACCGACTCGAGCAGATAACTGGATAAATGCGCCAGACGGGCCGGCTCGACGCCCAGCGCCTCCGCGACATCTGCTTTTCGCAAGGGCGGACGCTTGTTTTGGGAAAGCGTTTTGCGGAGGTATTCGTACAATTGAACCGTGCCAGCGTGGGTCACGAGATAGGGCGAACGCAGGTATTTGTCGAACCCGCGCAACAAGGGCGCAGGCAAAGCCCGGAGAATCTGAATAAGCGGCGTATTTTCCAAAGCAGGCTGATTGTGGTCAATATTCAATTCAAAAGTATGCCAACTTGTCCGGCAAGTCAAATTAAATACCTGAAAAAAGCCAGGCTTATTGTTTTATAAAAAATTGTTTGTCAAGTTTTTATTTTAATTTTTATAAAAATCAAAAACTGAAAACCATCAAAAAATGTCTTTGCTTGCCCTTACCCAATCCGGCACTTTTGTACCATGAATAATCGGTACTTACCACCAACCTTATCCGGCATGAACATTTATCGTTTTTTACTAACAGGCCTGTTCTTCCTGGCGGCTCTCGGCTCGATCCGGAGTCAGGGGGTATTCAGGGAAGTATACCCCCCCGACAACAGCTTTTTCCGCGGTCTGGTACAAGCGCCCGATGGCGGTTTTTTGCTCGCCGGAGGCGTAACGCCCGGCAGCAACCTACTGCTCGTCCGTACCAATACGACGGGCGACGTGCTCTGGAGCAGTCAATCCAATACACTCGGCAAAAGCGCCGTGGCGGCCTGCCCGGCGCCCGGCGGCTTTGCCGTGCTGACGGAAGGCCAGACGGGCCCAAACGGGCAACGCAACGTGCTTTTCCGGATCAACTTCGACGGCCAGCTCCTCTGGAGCCTCCCGCTCGACAACGGGGCCCTGCCCAATAGCCTGCACGAACTTACCCTCGGCTCCGACGGCGCCTTGCTGGTGGCCGGCGAAACCCGCGACCAGAACTTCGAACAGCATTTCAGGGTATTAAAAATCGGTACCGACGGACAAATCATCTGGGATAAAAACCTGGGTTTCACGGGCTTCGATGAAGTAGACGCCTGTTTGGCCACACTGCCCGACGGCCAAATCGCCCTGGGCGGCGCCCGTAAAAACGCCGGCGGCAATCGCGATCTGGTAATGGCGCGACTGGATGGCGACGGCAATACCCTTTGGCTGAATGTTTACCCGAAAACCGCCTACCAAAATGGCATCGCACTCGTTGCCAATTCCGACGGCAGCCTGGTGCTGATGGGTCAAACCTATCAGATCAGCCCCAACAAACTGGACTTCCTGAAAGTCAGCCCACTTGGCATCGAGCAATGGTACCGGCAGTACACCCCCTCTTCGCCCAATGGCAGTGTGCCCATGCCTTTCATCGCACACGAGCTTGCACGCGATGCAGGCAACAATCTCTACTTGCCGGTGTATACCGGTACGCCGGGCTCGGCGACGACCCGCCTGCTCAAAATTGCGTTCAACGGCGACTCCCTGTCCAACCAGGATTTGCCCTTTGCCGACCTGCCCAGGGCCGTTATCCGCACCGCCGACCAGCATTTTGCCTTTGCCGGCGAAACGGAAGAAGGCTACCGCGCCGTGCTGGTCAAACTCGACGAATCCGGCGCTTCTCCCTTCAACATCCTGCACGGACGCGTTTTCTGGGACCAAAACAGCAACTGCATCAGCGACCCGGAAGAGAGCAATACGCCGCCGATTTTTATGGTAAAAGCAGAGGACGACGCGGGAGAGACTTTTTACCAACTCGTGCAGTCGGTCAACGGCGAATACGTCATGGCCGTCAGCGAAGGCGAATACGCCCTGAGTGTGCTCCCGCTGTCGGGCAACCCTGACTTGTGGACGGCCTGCGACACGCCCGTCGTGACAGTCTCCGGCCCCAACCAGACGGTGCAGGCGCCCGACATCGCGCTGCAAAGCGGCACGGTGTGCCCTGCCCTCGACGTCTCGGTCGGCGCGGGCCTGATCCGGCGTTGCTCGACGACGGTGTACAGCGTGGAGTACTGCAACTACGGCAATCAGACTGCCACCGACGCGTATCTCGATATCGCTTTTGACTCGACCCTGATTTTCGAAAGCAGCGAATTGCCCGTGAGTTCGCAGACGATCGGCAGCCTGCATTACGAACTGGGCGACGTGTTGCCCGGAGAATGCGTCTTTTTCCGGTTCAAACTGTTTGTTCCCTGCAGCAACAACCAGGGACAAACCATTTGCGTCGAAGCGCATATTTTCCCCGACACCATTTGCCGCGCCGGCGGCGATGAGTGGGACGGCTCCAACCTCGAAGTGAGCGCTTTGTGTACGGGTTCGGCGGCCGAGTTCAAGATCATCAATACCGGCAGTGATATGGCCGATGTGAGCGACTATGTGATTATCGAAGACCAGATTATTCTGATGACGGGCAATATCCAGTTGAACGGCGCGGCAGATTCGGTTATCACGATCCCCGACCCGACCGGTCATTCCTATTACCTCCGCACGCGCCAACGCCCCGGCCACCCCATAGGCGGCGAGCCTTCGGTAGCGCTCAATACCTGCGGCGGCAGCGGCGGCCCCAATCTGGCACTGCAATTGCCCTTCGACGACCCTTCGCCGGCCATCGCCGCCCGCTGCGACGAGATTATCGGCTCTTTTGACCCAAACGACAAACAGGGCGTCCCGCTGGGCTGGCAGGCCGAGCGCTACATCGAGCAAGGACAGGCCATCGACTACCTGATCCGCTTCCAGAACACCGGCAACGACACGGCTTTTTTCGTCGTGATCCGCGATACACTTTCGGCGCTTTTCGATCTCGCGAGCCTGCGCCCCGGGGCTTCAAGCCACCCTTACAGCCTCGAAATTGAAGACAATGCGCTGAAATTTATCTTTAACAACATCCTGCTGCCCGATAGCACGACCAATGAACCGGCTTCGCACGGCTTCGTACAGTTCCGGATCAGCCCGCGCGCCGAGCTGCCGCTGGGTACGCTGGTGGAAAACAATGCGGCCATCTACTTCGACTACAACGAGCCCGTTGTCACCAATACCTACTTCCACACCGTGGGGCAGCCGCTGATCAGCGTCGATGTAAAAACACCTGAAAAGTTCAGCGGACTGGGTATCCGGATTATGCCCAACCCTTTCGGAGAAGAAGCTTTGTTGCAAATAGAAGACAGCACGCCCGACAGCGACTTCCGGCTGGTCATTTTCGACGCCCAGGGCCGCCTCCTGCGCACCGAACAATTCACCGGGCCGGAATACCTGTTCCGGCGCCAAAACCTGCCTTCCGGCTTGTATTTTTATCAATTAATGCGTACCGACGGAAAAACGGCCAGTGGCAGAATTATCGTCCGCTGAGTTTCCTCCCAGGTTTTCATATTCAAAAAAACACATCCCATGTTCAGATATATCTCGCTCCTCCTGACGATCCACTCGTTTGTTAATGCCGGGGCTCAAAACTGCCTGACGACCGCTCCCTGCCCGGCCGCGTCGCTTGATTTTTGCGATACGACGCAAAACAACCCCGACTTCTGGAACAATTCCCTCTGGTGGGACACCCCGAATATGAGTTCCGACATTGCCGAACACCAGGTTTCGGCCTCGTTCACCTTTACCCAAACATGCGGCGGCGCCCTGACGATCTATTATCAACTTTATCTCGACCTCGATCACGACAACCTTCCCGAAACCCTGGTCGACAGCCGCGACCTGCCGGAAGCCGGCTCGGTGCACTACGGCAACCTTTTGGCGGGGCCGACCATCCTGCCTTTCGACACTCGAGCGGTTGCCCCCGAAGATATATTCCAGTTTGCGCTCGAAACCGTCCAAAACGGCAACGAACACACTGCCCGGCTCCGCTGGAACACCCCCGGCAGCCCACAAACCTACGTCGACCCCGAACTGCCCAACGGTCAGCACTACATCCGCTGGGTAGCCGAAGAAGCCGGCGGAGAACAGATCGAATGCAGCTACGGTATCAAAGTGCGCGATTGCAAGGCGCCGACGATTGTTTGTATCAATGGTTTAAGCATCAACATTATGCCGACACAGATGGTGACCATGTGGAGTTCGGATTTTCTGCAATACACAGAAGACAATACCTCGCCCACGGCAGCGATCGCCACTGCGATCCGAAAAGCCGGACAGGGCACAGGGTTTCCGCAAGACAACGAAGGCAATCCGCAGGTTTCGCTGACTTTTTTCTGTACCGAACTGGGTCCGATTCCTGTTGAACTGTGGGCGCGCGATGCCGCCGGGAATGTCGGCGTCTGCAATACAACGGTGATCGTAGAGGACCCCATCGGCAATTGCGGCCCGGTTAACGCCCTCGACCTGACACTCTGCGCCCGGCAGTGGTGCAGCGGCGCGCCCATCGGCTACGTTGAAGGTGTGCTCAACAACGACAGCCCGACCTTGCCCGAACTGACCTTGCCGGGCGAAGGCCCCGATGCCTCGGGATGCCTGGCCTATGCTTCGCCGCTCATACTCGGCGCCAATTACACGTTCACCCCGCAACTCGGCAGCGACCCGCTCAACGGCGTCAATGCGCTCGATATGGCGCGGATATCCCAGCATATTCTGGCCACCAATCCACTGGAGCCTTTTGCCCAGATCGCCGCCGACGTAAACAAAAGCAATACAATCACCGGCGCCGACATTATTACCCTCCGCAACCTGTTGCTGGGCCAAACCCTCGAATTCCCCAATGCACCTTCCTGGCGTTTTATCGATGCCGGCACGACGTTCTCCAACCCGCTGAATGCGTTTGCCGATGCGCCGTTTGCCGAGTCAAAAACATTCAGTCCGATGAGCGACGTGTCTTTCACTTATGACTTTACCGGGATTAAAGTCGGTGATGTGGATTGTTCCGCGTCGCCGGGCCTGAACGGCCAGCCCGCGGAAGAAAGAAGCCCGGTAGCCATCGCGCTGCCCGATGTTTTTTTAAATGCCGGAGAGGAAGTCAATCTCGCGCTGACGGTGTCGGACCGACAGGAATGGCTGGCTTTGCAACTGGCTTTGCAATTTACTCCTGAATTGGTGGCGGTAGAAATCATTGAAGCGGACAACTTGCCCAATCCTGAAAACCTGGCATTTGCACAGCCGGATGCCGGCAGATTAAACACCGTGTGGTTTTCTCCGACGGAGGCCGCGGTAAAAAGCGGTGAAGTGATTTTACAGCTTCGCATCCGGGCGTTTGCGCCGGTTTGGCTGCACGACGCGCTGCGTCTGGCGCCCGAAGGCCTGTCGTCCACAGCCTTCGATGTTGCCGGGGAGCGTCATCCGTTCGTTTTGCTATTTAGTCGCAATGAAGGTGAACCGATGGCTGTCGGGGCGGCATTTCCCAACCCTGGTTCGGGCGACGTAAACCTGCCGGTGTATTGCACGGAGACGGCCTTGGCACAATTGCAAGTCGTTGATATTCGGGGAACGGTAATTTTTAACCTTCGGCAAGAATTACCGGGCGGAGCAAATTCGCTGACGATTCCGGCCGCGGTATTCGGTCCGGCTGGGCTTTACGGTTGGCAAATGAATGCTGGCGGGCAGGTTTGGACGGGGAAGTTGGTTAGAGATTGAGCACGGCGCTGAAATGCGGCGCCAATCGGGAATAAAGCACGTGGATGGAATGGATACGGGCAAAAGGATTCAATCTCATGAATCCGTGTTGCTTGTATCCGTACCATCAGCTTTTTAAACGGCCACCATCGGCAATTCCAGTGTACGGCTGAGGTAATAATCCACGTTTTCGCGCACCACGATATCGAGCGGCAGGTATTGGTGGCGGGGGATTTCCTTGTTGAGGATACGGCTATTGACGGCGGCGAGAATGCCGAGGTAGCCCTGGTGCCAGGCGTTTTGATTGATCAGGAAGCTGATTTTGTTCTCTTCCAGGTACTTCAGGTTAGGCTCGACCAGGTCGAAACCGACTATTTTGATATTCCGGGCCGTATTGTTGAGGAGCGCATTGACCAGTTTGTAAGCCCTTGAATTGGTCACAAAAATGCCGCGCAAACGGGGAAGGCGTTCCAGTTGGGCTTCCATCCAGGTTCGGAGCAGGGCGGCGTTGTCGAAGTCTTCAAAAATTTCAGAGTGTACGCTCACCATTTTATCGTGCGTACTGGCAAAATAATCCCTGAACCCCTGCTCCTTGTCGAGCAAATGCCGGGCATTGGCCACGCCGCGGTCGAGGTTGAGTACCAGGGCCTGATCGCCGTTGTCGAGTGCGAAATCGAGCAGGCGGCCGGCGAGCACGCCGCTCTGGTACGATTCCTGGCCGATATAGCACAGGTATTCGCTGGTTTCCAGGTCCGTATTGATCATGATCACGGGCGCCTGTTTTTCGGCCGCTTCGCGAAGAAAGCGCTCGCCTTCCTGCCTGAAAATAGGCGCCAGCAGCAGCGCATCCGGCGCTGCTTCCAGGGCTTTTCGGCCAACCTGCTGAAAATCGGCGGCATCGAACATGTCGAAGAAATACCAATCCACCTGCACGTTGTAGTGGTGCACGGCCTCCACGGCTTTTTCCACCCCTTGCTTGGGCTGCACCCAATAGGCGTCCTGCCGGTAGTCGGGTAAAACACAGGCGATCCGGAACGGGCGATTATTGACCAGCATACGCGCCAGAATATTGGGTTTGTAGCCCATCTCTTCCATGGCCCGCAGGACTTTTTCACGCACTTCTGCCGATACGTGGCCGCGATTGTGCAATACGCGATCGACCGTACCGATGGAAACCCCGGTGCGTTCGGCAATGTCTTTTATGCGAATCGGATGATTCATGGTGCAAAGTTGGCGTTCTGGCGGCAGATGGAGTAATTCGCCCAAAATTCCTAATAATTATTCACCGTGTACGAACACGGCAGTAAAAAAATTTTTCCGTTAACGTACACGGACTTACAATGCTTCTGTATTTTTGAGCGGAAAAACACATTAATTCACTAAACTTGATTTCCATTATGAAGCGCAACTTTTACGCTGCGTGGCTGAAAAAGTCGGCCCTGCTGGCCTTTTTCGTGCTCGCTGCCGTCTGGTCCAGCAGTCTGCTGGCACAGACCGTATCCGGCAAAGTGACTGATGCCGAAACCGGCGAAGGTCTGGCCGGCGCAACTGTCACAGAAACAGGCACCCGCAATGGCACTGTTTCCGATGTCAACGGAGAATACCGCCTTCGGTTGACGGATGCGAATGCCAAACTGACCATCTCTTACACGGGTTATACGACGGCCACCGTCGATGTCGCTGGACAAACCACGCTCGACGTGAGCCTGAGCGCCGGCGCCGCGATCGACGAGGTAGTAGTAACCGCGCTCGGGATCCGCAAGGAATCGAAAAAAGTGGGCTTTTCCGTCACCCAGGTCGACGGCCAAAGCCTCACCCAGGCCCGGGAAATCAACGTTGCCAACTCGCTCGTGGGCCGCGTAGCCGGCCTCAACGTAACCAGCACAGCCAGCGGCCCCGGCGGCTCCAGCCGTGTTACGCTGCGCGGCAACACCTCCATCTCCGACAACAACCAACCGCTCTACGTCATCAACGGCGTACCGATGGACAACTCGAACCTCGGCAGTGCAGGCCTTTGGGGCGGCGCCGACTTTGGCGACGGCATCTCCAGCCTCAACCCCGACGATATCGAGACAATTTCCGTATTGAAAGGCGCTACTGCTGCCGCTCTTTACGGCTCACGCGCCAAAAACGGCGTCATCCTGATTACGACCAAATCGGGCAAGGCACAAAAAGGCATCGGTGTTGAATTCAACAGCAACCTGACCTGGGAACAACCGGTCATCCTCACCGACTGGCAAACCGAATTCGGGCAGGGCACTCTGGGCGCCAAGCCCACCACGCCCGACGAAGGCAAAAACACCGGCCTGCTCAGCTGGGGCGGTCGCCTCGACGGTTCGCAAGCCTACGAATTCGACGGCCAGCAACGCGCCTACTCCGCAAAGGGCAACGCTGCGGAAGAATTTTATCGCACCGGCTTTACCCACGTCAACACCCTGGCCCTCGGCGGCGGCAATGAAAATGCCAACTACCGCATCTCGCTCGCCAATACGGGCAACAACAGCGTAATTCCCGAGACCGGCCTCACCCGCCGCAACGTCAACGCTTCGATCAATTTCAAATCGGGCCGCCTGACAACCGATTTCAAAGCCAACTACACCAAGGAAAAAGCCCTCCACCGCCCCAACCTCAGCGACTCGCCAGGTAACGCCAACTTCGCCATCAACTTCCTGCCCGCCAACGTCGATCAGGCACTCCTGGCCGGCGTCGACGGCGAAGGTTCCGACCGCGCCGGCAATGAACTGGAATTCAACGACAACCAGTTTATCACCAACCCGTACTTCGCTGCCTACAAATTCTTCAACAACACCAACAAGGACCGCCTCATGGGCCAGGCCCTGTTGCGCTACGACCTCACCGACTGGCTCTACGTACAGGGCCGTATTGGTCAGGACTTCTTCGTCAACCGCACAACCAGCGTGACGCCCACGGGCACCGCCTACAACCGCGTGGGTGGCATGAACGAAAACAGCGTAAAACTCAGCGAAGTAAACGCCGACTTCCTGATCGGCTCCACGCACAGCTTCACCGAAAACTTCGGCCTCAACGTCGGTATCGGCGCCAACCGTCTCGATCGCCGCGTAGAAGGTATTTACACCAACGGCGGCACCTTCGTGATCCCGTACCTGTACTCCCTCGGCAACCTGCTGAGCCGCAACTTCGGCTACTCGCTCGACCGCATCCGCACCAACTCCGTGTACGGATATGCCGAAATCGATCTCTACCACCAGCTTTACATCAACCTCACCGGCCGCAACGACTGGTACTCCACGCTGACCAATCCTTCGTATTTCTACCCCTCGGCCAGCGCCTCCTGGGTATTCAGCGAAGCCCTGCAAAGCGACTTCCTCGACTACGGTAAAGTGCGCGTTGCCTATGCCGCCGTCGGCGGCGACACCCGCCCCTACCAAACGGCCCTCTACTACAATATCGGCGGCAACATCAACGGTTTCCCGATCGGCAACATCAGCAACGGCTCCATCCCGAACAAAGACCTGAAACCGCTCAGCGTCAGCGAACTCGAACTCGGCGTCGACCTCCGTTTCTGGAACAACCGCGTTGGCCTCGACGTCGCCTGGTACAACAAAAAGACGACCAACGACATCGTCGCCGCCACCATCTCCGGCACCTCGGGCTTCGGCACGGCCGTGTACAACCTGGGCGAACTGACCAACTCCGGCATCGAAGCCACGTTGAGCGTGACGCCCGTCAAGAGCAGCGCATTCAGCTGGACGACCTCTTTCAACATCGCTACCAACAACAACGAAGTCGTGCAACTGGCCGAGGGCGTCAACACCCTGCAGGTCGACGGCTCCCGCACCCTCACGGCTTTTGTCCACCAAACCGTGGGCATGCCCTTCGCCAACATCCGCGTATTCGATTACAAACGCGACGACAACGGCAACATCCTGCTCAACAACGGCCTCCCGCAACAAGGCGAACTGATCGACGCCGGCTCCGGCATCCACAAAACCACCGGCGGCTGGAACAACGATTTCAGCTTCGGCAACCTCAATGTGGGCGCCCTTGTCGACTTCAAATTCGGCGGTAAAATCTTCTCGGCCACCAACCACTACGGCTATACCCGCGGCCTGCACCAGGCCACGCTCGAAGGCCGCGAAGGCCAGATCGTTGCCGAAGGCATCGACGAAGCTACCGGCGAAGCCAATGCAGTGGCCGTCAACCCGCAAGACTACTACGGCGCACTCACGCAGATCAGCAACAATTTTGTATACGACGCCAGCTTCGTCAAACTCCGCCAGGTTACCGTCGGCTACACTTTCCCGAGAGCATGGTTCGCCGATACCGGCATCCAGGGCCTCAACGTCGCCCTCGTCGGCCGCAACCTCGCGATCCTGTACAAAAAGACCGACAACATCGACCCGGAAAGCAACTACAGCGTAGGCAATGCCCAAGGTCTCGAACTGGCCGGCCTGCCCACCGTGCGCACCATCGGAGTGAATGTGAATGTTAAATTCTGAGGATTCGAAGATTTGAGGATTTGAAGATTTGATTAAAGGGTTATTTCTTCCCTCTATCATTTCTCTTTTACTATCGTCCTCAAATCTTCAAATCCTCGAATGCTCAAATCTTCATAAAAAAATAAATCATGAAAAATAAATTGCTCAAACTCTCCTCTCTCGTGCTGCTGCTGGCCCTTATGGCCCAAGGCTGCACCAAGGACTTTGAGGAGATCAACACCGACCCAACCGCGGCCAGCGCCGATATTTACAACCCCAACTACCTGCTCACCCGCGCCCAGCTGGGTTATATGGGCAGTACCGACTTCGCCTACGAAACCTGGCGCGTCAACCTGATCTACTGCAGCACCATGATGCAGCACCTGTCCAACGTCAACGGCTATTGGGTGGGCGACAAAACCCGCAACAACCTCGGGTACGAAAACGCCTACTTCGAACGCTGCTACGACGAACAGGTTAAATACATCGTGGACTGCGTTGAGCAAACCCGCGGCAATGCCGCCCGCGGCAACGTGCACAATGTGGCCCGTATCACCCGCGTGCTGATCTTCCACCGCCTGACCGACCTCTACGGCGACGTGCCGTATTCGCAGGCAGGCCTCGGCTTTTACCAGCAGATCTACTCGCCGGCCTACGACGCACAGGCCGATATCTACGACAACATGCTCCGCGAACTCGAAGAGGCCTCCGACGCCCTCGATGCCAGCGGCGACCCGGTCACCGGCGACCTGATTTACAACGGCGACCTCGCGAAGTGGAAAAAATTTGCCAACTCGCTTATGCTCCGACTGGCTATGCGCCACACCAAACGCGACATCGTCAAGGCGCAGGCCTGGGCTGAAAAAGCCGCCGGCCGCGGCGTCATGACCAGCAACGACGACAACGCCTTCATTCTCGGCGATGCCGCCACCGACCGCCAGACGCCCTGCCGCAACTCGATCGTCATGAACCTGTCGTACGAAATCCCCAACATGCGCCTCAGCCAAACCTTCGTCAACTGGATGAAGAGCCACGGCGACCCGCGCCTGTTTGTGTTCGGTGAAAATACCGACGGCACCACCGATCCGAATACCACCCTCGGAATGCCCAATGGCTACGACCTGGCCAGCCAGCCCATCTCCGGCGCCCCGGGCTACCCCGGCAGCGTGGATGGCTACCTACGCCCGCGACTCTCCGTGATCGGCAAACTCACCGGCCCGACCTTCTTCCAAACCTACGCCGAAGTCGAATTCCTGCTCGCCGAAGCCGCTCAGCGCGGATGGAGCGTAGGCGGATCGGCCCAAAGCCATTACGAAGCAGGCGTGCGCGCCGCCATGACCCACCTCGACCAGTACGACGCCGCCGGTACGCTCAGCAGCGCACAGGCCGACGCCTATCTGCAGCAAAATCCGTTCGATGCAGCCAATGCGCTCACCCAGATCAACGAACAATACTGGGCCTGCACCTTCCTGAACGAATACGAGGCTTTCGCCAACTGGCGCCGCACCGGTATTCCTAACCTTACACCGACCTCGTTCCCGGGCGATATCACCGGTGGCCAGATCCCGCGCCGCATGCGCTACCCGACCGCCGAATACTCGTCCAACGGACCCAATATCGAAGCCGCGGTGGCTCGCCAGGGCTCCGATATCAACACCACCCGCGTCTGGTGGGACCAATAATCACGGGAATATCTAAAACTTCATATGTTGCAATGGAAAGGGGCGCCGAAAGGGCGCCCCTTATTTTTAGGGGTTGAAATGGTTGATGAGGGTTTATAAGGTTTATAAAGGCGAATACAGTTTCACATAAAGCCGCAAAGTCCGCCAAGGGCAAATACTTTGCGACTTTGCGTGAAATGATATTTATACGATTTTGGATCAACCCGACTGGTGAAGCAGCCTCTCAATTTGCCTGCCATGACGTCAGGAAAATTCAATACGATTGGTTGCCTTTGTCATTTAATCAGAAACCGGGCGCCGGCGCTGAAATTCATACCTTTCACACCACGCCGGGTATTATTTTCAATGTTCAAAATCCAGCCCCATAAACCCTGTCCCCCCCATCAACCCTATAAACTTTATCAACCTCATCAACCTTTATCAACCTTCCTTCAATCATGCGTCATCTGCTCATTCTGCTAGCTTTCGCAGCCAAAATTCAGGGCGCCAGCACCCAAACGGTGCCCCTCTTCGAACTCCTGTCGACAGAACAAACCGGCGTCGATTTCCGCAACAACATTGTGGAGAACAACGAGGAAGACAACGTACTGGCTTATGAATACTACTACAACGGCGGCGGCGTAGCCGCGGGCGACCTCGACAATGACGGCCTGCCTGAACTGTTTTTTACCTCCAACCGCGAAAGCAACCACCTTTACCTCAACCTCGGCGGACTGACATTCCGCGACGTCAGCAAAAGCGCGGGCATCGGCGGACGCAAAAACGGCTGGAAAACCGGCGTCAGCTTCGCCGATGTAAACGCCGACGGATGGCTCGACATTTACGTCTGTTACTCGGGGCGGGGCGACGACAACAGTCGGCGCAACCAACTCTATATCAATCAAAAAAACCTCACGTTCAAAGACGAAGCGCACCAATACGGGCTCGACGACCCCGGATACAGCACCCAGGCGGCCTTCTTCGACTACGACCGCGACGGCGACCTGGATTGTTTCCTCCTCAACCACAACATCGGGGAATACCGCAACTTTGAAAACGACGAAATCCGCCGCACCCGCGACCCGCTGGCAGGCGACAAACTCTACGAAAACCGCGACGGCCGTTTTGTCGACGTGTCCGAGCAAGCCGGTATTCCCGGCAACCCGCTCGGCTTCGGTCTGGGCGTAGCCGTGAGCGATTTTAATGCCGACGGCTGGCTCGACATCTACGTCAGCAACGACTACAACGAACCCGACTACCTGCTTATCAACGACGGCAAAGGCCATTTTTCCGAACAGGCCGCCACCCTTCTCGGCCACATGAGCCATTTTTCCATGGGCTGCGACGCCGCCGACCTCAACAACGACGGCCATCCCGACCTGCTCACCCTCGATATGCTGCCGCCCGACAACCGCCGACAAAAACTCCTGCAAGGCCCCGAAAATTATGAAGTGTACGAAATGATGGTCAAAAGCGGGCGACACAAGCAGTTTATGCGCAACATGCTGCACCTATCGGAAACCCGGACCGTGCTCGAACCCCACCCGCTGATCGCCGCCGACCCGGCCGCCTGGCAACCCTGGGAAATCTACCCCAACCT